>CALBSY010000086.1 GCA_937967725.1 uncultured Alphaproteobacteria bacterium
CGAATACGGCAAGTACGCCATGGGCGTGATGCGAGAGCGTCATGGCGCCGAATGTGGCACTCTCCTCGCGAGCGACGGCGCGCTCCGCCTGCGCACGGCTCGAGAGGTCGACTTGTCCGAACATGGCCAGCACTTCGCCGCGCGCGTCCCAAAGCGCCTTGCCCATCTCACGGCTTATGGCTTTCGCGAGTTGCTCCTTGCGCGTCTCGAGCGTTTTGGCGAACGCGCGAACGACGCCGATGCGCTCCTCCACCGGACGCCGTGACCAAGCCGGGAACCCGAGCCTGGCAGCAGCCATTGCCTCGGAAACATCGTCGGCATCGGCGGCGCGGCCCTCCCATACCTTGTCGCCACTGGCCGGATCGTGGGAGGAGAACAGCTCGCCGCCGCCTGCGCGCCACGCACCATCTATGTAGAGTTCAGTCCGCATCACTTACCCAAACTAGTGCATCGTCACCCGCCTCAAGCCGCAGCGCCTTGAACACGGCCGGATCAACCTGCGCAACACTATCGGAAACGGCAGCGCGAACCGGCACGCAACGGAACGCGCTAATGCGGGGCGTAGCGATCAAAGCGCGTCTTCCAGAGACATTGGTTGCTGGCTCAAGCCGGACAAGACGCGCTTCGCGCAGCGTGCGGATTTGATCACGCGAAACCGTCATCAGCGGTCCGCCGTCGAAGATGTCGACTACGTTGGAAAAGCTGAATCCCTCCCATTCCAGCAGTCGTCGCGCGCCTTCCCCATCCTTGTGGCACCGCCCGATCACGTCGCGTGCAGCTTTCGGCAACAAATCGACATAGATTGGATGCTGCGGCATGAGATCGAGAATGACCTGATTGTCGGTGGTAGCCTAAAGTCTATCGGCTTCCGAAAAGGCCATACGCAAAAAGTGACGGCCAACCCCCTCCCAAACCGGCGACAAGCCGTCGGCGGAGACCACTCCCCGCAACTCGGACACAACACGCTCGTTGAATCGATGCGGCGCCGCCGCCATCAGCATGTAACGGCTTTGCGCCAATGCTCGTCCTACGCCCGCCGCGCGATGTTCAGGACGAACGAACAGTGTTCCTACTTCGGTGCAGCCGGTAAAATCGTTCACCCCGATAAGCACGCCAAGATCAAAGCGGCGCTCCGCGACGGCAGAGGACTGCGCCTCATGGAACAAACGAAAATTAAAGAACGGCGGGATGGTGCCAATAGTCGCCTTCACGCCACAACACCTGGCGAGCGCGCCGCTCTCGATGTGTTCCAGGGCGATGAAATAACGTTCTGCACCCGGCGCATTGCCCGTGACAGCGAAGCTTTGCTCCGACAGCGCTAGCCTTTCCGCCATCGCGGCATCGTCGAGCATCAAGCTGGTGAAGCCCGGGCCCGCGATCTCGCGCAATTGCTTGAATTCTTCGAGGTCGCCTGACCCCGCCGCGCGCATGACGTAGGCGGGCGCTTTCACGAGCGGAGACTCTCAACGTCGAACAGGCCGCGCTCCACGCCGACCAGCATGAGCAGCGACAGCTTAGCGCGTTCGGCGAAACTCGGAATCACGGCGAACTCCTGATCGCTATGTAAGCTACCGCCACAGGGGCCTAGCGTGTCGATGTTGGGACAACCGGCGGCAGCGAGGTTGTTGCCTTCGCAAACACCGCCAGTCGCCTGGAATTTCAGGTCCAATCCGAGCGCCGCGCCGGCGCGATGCGTCCACGCCGCCATAGTCCGTTGTTGGTCGTTGAGCGGCTTCGGCGGGCGGCTGAAGCCGCCATGCAGGCGTGCATCTATGCCGTCGCGCGCGCCAGCGGTTGCCGCGATGCGTCTCACTTCCGCGTCGGCCCAAGCCGCAGCGTCCACATCGGGTGCGCGCACGTTGAAGCGCAGCACAGCGCGGTCCGGAACGGCGTTGACAGGGCCGCCGCCGTCGATGGCGCCAGTGTTGAAGGTGACGCCTTCGCGCTTACCGTTCAGGTGATCGAGCGCGAGCGCGGCGTCTGCTGCAGCCAGCACGGCGCTACGCCCATCGGCGAACGCGCGTCCCACATGTGCGGCACGACCGCGCAAAACCAGACTATAATTGGCAGACCCTTTGCGGGCGTCGACCAGCGTTCCATCCGGCATCGAAGGTTCGTAGGTCATGCCGAGATGCGCGCGGCGGCCGAGCTCAGCCAGAAGCGGCGCACTCGCAAACGATCCCACTTCCTCATCAGGGCTCAGCAGTACTTCGTAGCCCACGCGCTTCTCGCCGGGGAGACGTTCGAACGCCTGCAGCGCAGCGAGCATGACGGAGATGCCGCCCTTCATGTCCGCCACGCCGGGACCGCGTAGCGTCGTCGCATCTGCTCGCCAAGGCTTTTGGAACGGATGATTTGCCGGAAAAACCGTGTCGTAATGCCCGGTCAGAGCGACCTGAACCTGTGCTTCCGGACGGACGCGTACGCGGATCGAAGCCCCATGCTCAACTTCAATTGCCTCACCGTCCGCACGCACACGTTGGGAGGGCGCCAGCGGCACGTTTTCGACCTCGCCCGGCAGCGGCGCCAAGACGTCCAGCAGCACCCTG
The DNA here is from genome assembly GCA_937967725.1 of uncultured Alphaproteobacteria bacterium. Taxonomy (GTDB): domain Bacteria; phylum Pseudomonadota; class Alphaproteobacteria; order Caulobacterales; family Aquidulcibacteraceae; genus Vitreimonas. The sequence continues at coordinate 2,550 of CALBSY010000086.1, forward strand.
CGCATCCGATCGAGCCCGGCTAGTTCATAGGAACCGGAGTTGATCGCCGACCAAGCCTCCGTGCGGGAGACAAGGGCTTCTGCTTCCGCGTCCAATTGCTCCAGCAAAGCTTCGACGTCCGCGCCCCATTCGGTGCGCGCCGACATAGTAATTGTCCCCGATGCCATGGGCGGAACTTGCCGAGACGAACGCGCCGTGTCCAGCGGCCGACGTGAAACGGGCCCGGCTTGCGCCGGGCCCGTCCAAGTCTTTCGCCGTGATGAGCGATCAGCGGAACGTGATCGTCACCGCGGTACGACGGTTTAGCGGCTCACGCACACCGTCGCGCGTCGCACGGGCGAGATCGGTTTCGCCGCGCGCCTCGGTCCGGATCGAGCCCGCCGCGATGCCGCGCGCCACGAGGGCGTCGCGCACCACAGAAGCCCGGCGCTCCGAGAGGCCGATGTTGTATTGAGCCGAACCCGAGGTGTCGGTGTGACCGACAACCACGACGCCGCCGACGTTGCACTGACGAGCGCGGTTGACCGCCGCGTCGATGGTTTCGAGCGCAGCTTGGTTGAGGTTCGAGCGATCCCATTCGAAGTAGACCACGAACTCCGACGTCGGGCACGTCGCCACTGGCGGCGGCGGAGGCGGCGGAGGCGGCGCGACAGGCGGCGCCGGAGGCGGCGCCACATACGGCGCGGCGAACTGATAACGCAGGCCGAGCGTCACCGCCTGATGATCATAATCCGCGTCGAGCGTCGCCGGCCCAAGGAACGTGTCCGCATCAAAATCGGCGTCATCCGCCACGAAGTAGCGGTAGCCCACATCGATAGCGAGTTGTGGCGTCACGTTGAACGCAACACCGGCCATGCCCTGATAGGCAAGCACCGTGTCTTGGTCTTGCGAGACGATAAGGCCGGCGTTCAGTGAATTGACCAAGCGCGCCGCGCCAACGCCGAGACCGAGATAAGGCTCGACGCCGCCGCCACGGTTGAAATCGTAGTAGCCATTCAACATTGCGGCCCAGGCGTGGATGTTGCCGTCGAGCAGCACGCCTTCGTCGTAATCGTTGTAGCGATGCGAAAGTTCGCCTTCCAAGCGGAAGCCGTTCTGGAAGGCGTAACCCAGCCCGAGATGCTGTGACCAGTCATTCTCAAGGTCGAAGTCGGTGCCGCCGCCGTAGTCAATGCTCCCGTCGGTCGAATACCCAACGTCAGCACGGCCGTACCAACCTTCGGTCGCGTAGGCGCCGCCGGCGGCGCTGGCCATCAAGGCTGCCAACGCAACGGTTTTGGTGATGCGCGATGTCATGTTCACCCCTCTTAAGCGATATCCCCTGCGCCTCAGGTTGCCGCGACGCAGCCTGCGCCAAAACGCGCTAATCGACCCGCTCACGGAACCAAAACGCGCGTCCACAAAAGCAGGCCAAAGGCCAAGCTCCAACGACACACGCCCCTTTTGGTTCCCCACACGGGCCGCTGTCGACGAAATTACGCTCACCTCGTGCCGGGTGTCTATGAAGACCAGCGACCTTTTCGGCACTTTTTTGGGGACCGTTGACTTTTTGCCGCCCCAGGAAATGCCGGTTCCGCAATGAGAAAGGGGCCGCGCCCCTCCAGCGCGGCCCCATCCCCTCATCGCCCCTGCGCGACTTCCGAGACGAAAGCCTCGGGCGTCCCCCTGGTGAACTCGTTGGCGGAGCCTAGTCCAAGTCAGGCCAAAACCGGGCCTCCCAAAGGCGCCCGAAACCGGCATTTCTCCGCCATTGTTGCGCGGCCGTCACAACCGGAACCCCCTCTCCGGGGGCGCGTTTGCGGCATGACCTTACAATGGAGCGCCACCTGCACCCCTCCCGCGACCCCTATGCCCCGCCACGCCGCCATCGTGACTTCAGCGGCGCGATAGTCCGCTTCCTTATCATCGCCGTTCTGCTTGGTGCGGCGGCCTGGGGCTATCTTGAATTCTCACAATCGCCTCGGACCGCGCTCGTGCCGACGGAAGAGCAGAGCCTTGCTGATGCAAGCGCGGATGGTGGCTACCAGGTCGAGACGCCGGATGCTGAGTTGGCGCAGACCGGCGAAGCAACTGCGCCAGGCGCTGCTCCGCCGAGCTGACACTTGGATCGAGCGTGGTGAGCCCGCCGGGATTCGAACCCGGGACCCTCTGATTAAAAGTCAGATGCTCTACCAACTGAGCTACGGGCTCGCGCGTGGGG
>CALBSY010000087.1 GCA_937967725.1 uncultured Alphaproteobacteria bacterium
ATCAGTGGGACGTGGTTGAGTTCCCGGCGATCATGCCCGAGAGCGAGGATCCGCACGCTGGGCACGACATGTCAGGGTCGCAGCAGGCCGATCCGCACGCAGGGCACGACATGTCCGCCATGCAACAAGCCGATCCGCATGCTGGGCACGACATGCCGGCGATGACGATGCCTGACGTTCAAACCAGCGCCGACAATCCCGGCCGTCCGCCCGAGACGCCCCCGCCACCCGCGGCCGCTGGCGGGCCGGTCCACGCCGCCGATCTTTATTTCGATCCGTCGGTCATGGCGGCCGCGCGCGAACAATTGCGCGCCGAGAACGGGGCGATGCGCACCGGCGCCATCATCATCGATCAACTCGAAGCCACATTTACCGATGATCACGACGGATACGCTTGGGATGCGCAAGCCTGGTACGGCGGCGACATTCATCGGATCTGGATCAAGACCGAAGGCGAAGGCGTGTTCGACGAGGAGGTCGAAGACGCCGAATTGCAGCTGCTCTATAGCCGCGCGGTAGCGCCCTATTGGGATGTGCAGGCGGGCGTGCGCCAAGTCTACACACCCGACGCCGATCGCACCGACCTTGTCGTCGGCGTACAAGGTCTGGCGCCCTATTGGTTCGAGGTTGACGCCGCCGCGTTTCTATCGACCAAAGGCGAGCTGCGCGCGCGCGCGGAAGCGGAATACGATCTGCGGCTGACGCAGCGGCTCATCTTGCAGCCCAGCGTCGAGGTCAATCTGTCCGCCGAAGACATACCGGAGATGGAGATCGGCGCGGGCGTCACCGACGTCGAGCTCGGCGCGCGGCTTCGCTACGAATTTACGCGCCGCTTCGCCCCTTATGTTGGCGTCGAATGGAGCGCCGCGACCGGAGAAACCCGAGACATGATCCGAGCCGCAGGCGGCGATGTCGAAGAAGCCCGCTTTGTCGTCGGCGTCCGCGCCTGGTTCTGAGTGCACTGGAGAAAAGATGCAGATGAAAAACTTCGTCCTTGCCTCGCTCGCGTTCGTCGCGTTTGGGGTCGTGCTTCCAGCTGCGGCGCAACACCACGATCACAGCGCGCACGGCGCCGATCATGCCGCTCATGTGCAGACAACGCCGGCCGATGGCGCGATGGGCGCGGCCCCGGCGAGGTTCACGGCAACCTTTCCGCATGCAGCACGCCTGACCAGCCTCACCGTGACGCGGCGGGGCGGTGAGGCGATTACGGTTCACCTTCCCGCCAACGCCGCCGCCTCGACAAATGTGAGCGCCGCGCTGCCCGCGCTCAGCGGTGGCAATTACGTGTGCGCCTGGGAGGCCGTCGGCGCGGACGGCCACGCGATGAACGGGATTGTCCGTTACATGGTGCACTGAGCGGAGGGGTCGATGAAACGCTTTGCATTCGCAGCGCTGACTGCGATCGCTGCTTTGGCGACCGCGCCCGCGCTCGCGCACACCAGCGTGACCGCCATGAGCATCGCCGAGAACGCTGCGCTTACTTCGGCGCCATCGGATTTCACGGTGACGTTCTCCGCCCCGACCGGGCTCGCCAATGTGGCGCTCACCAACGCGGCGGGCCAGGCGGTCGCGCTCGATTACACGCCGCCCCGCCAGATGGCGGCCTCTTACACGATCCCGCTGCCGAGGCTTGCGCCGGGCGCCTACACGCTCTCCTGGCGCACCATAGCGCGCGACGGCCACGCCATGCCCGGCCAAGTGCGTTTCACCATCACGGGCTAGCACACCATGGCGGGGGATGCGCTCGCGCCGCTGATGCTGGCGCTCAAGCTCGCGCTCTATGCAGCGGCTTTGCTGTCGGCGGGCTTAGCGCTGCATGGCGCGCTCGGCGTGGTTGAACGCGGCGCACGGGCGGCTTGGATTCGAAACGCCGCGCTTGCAGCTGCATTCGCGCTCGCGTTCGGCGCGCTCAAGCTTCTCCTGCTCAACGCTCAACTCGCGGGCGGCCTGGCGCACGCTTTCGATGCCGAGAGCTTCGGCTGGACTTGGGCCATGCACGCGCCCGCCTTCATCGCATTGGCGATAGGCGCCGTCGCCGCCCTCGCCGCATCGGCGTCGCAACGGCACTGGCTCGGTCTGATCACCGTGCTTGGTTTCAGCGCAAGCTTTGCGCTCACCGGACACACGCAGGCCTTGGCGACGCCGGGCCTCGCGCCATGGGCCGTCGGGCTGCACGTGCTGATCGCTTCGTTCTGGCTCGCGGCGCCGATCTCGCTGTGGCCGCGCAGCGCGCTCGCCGACGAGGCGCTGCATCGACGGCTGGAGCGCTTCAGCGCCGGCGCCGCTATCGCCGTCCCCGTTTTGTTTCTAGCGGGTCTCTGGCTCGCTTGGCGCATCGCCGGCGGGATCACACCGCTGTTGGACAGTGCATACGGACGCCTCCTCATTGCGAAACTTGCGGTGGCCACCGTTGCACTGGGACTGGGCGCGTTCAATAAACAGGTCATAACCGCAATGGTGGCGACGAACCCAGCTCAGGCGCGCGCCTGGCTTAGGGGCACGCTCACCGCGGAGGCGGGCATGTTTGCCGTCGCGTTGTTCATTGTTGGGTGGGCCACCACGCTTGCCGGGCCAGCCGCGGAATAGGATGCAATGTCTCTGAAAACGCTGATAGGCGATAACGTACGCGCGTTTCTGAAGTTGGCTTTTCCAAGCAAAGTTGACCGCTTCTTGAGTCAAGTGAAGGCGGACAATGCCGCGTTCGACGCACGTTATGGCGCCGAAACCGCAGATGACATAAGGGGGAACAACTACGACGCAAAAAGAGGCCAAGAGGTTGCTGAGACCACAGGCTTGTATCAGTGTGTGCATGAAGGCGCCCTTCGCGCCATCATTGAAGCTCTGGCGCCGGCGCCTGAAGAATTCGAGTTCATCGATATCGGCTCGGGAAAGGGCAAGGCATTGATGGTGGCGGCGACCTATCCTTTCCGGCGCGTTAGAGGCATCGAGATTCTGCCGGCTCTCCACGCTGCCGCCGAAGAAAACCTTAGAAGCTTCAAGTCCGCAGGACACGTACAATGCGCCGACGTGAGCTCAGTCTGTGGCGACGCCTTGCAAATCGCCGATCTCTCGGGCGATGTACTCGTCCTGCTCTTCAACGCGCTGCCGCCCGATCCAATGCGCGCTTTCGTTGAACGGTTGGGGCAGGAGCTCGGTTCTGCGCGGGTGACGCTGGCGTATCTAACCCCGGACGCGCGCGAGGCCCTCGATGAATCAAGTGCGTTCCGCTGTCTTCTGGAAACGGATCGGCTCCTCGTTTATGGGAGCGCGGGCGTGACAATCTCTGATACCGCGAGCGAAGGCCTTCGTCGTCGATTCAACTCTTGGCAGGCGTGATACATGCGGGCTGGCGGACAATTCGCAACTTTTGGGGGCGCTTCGGCGAGCGGAACATGAATATCGCGCGTATCGCATCTTTCGTGCACAAATGGCTGGCGCTGCTCATCGGCATTCAGATCGTATTCTGGGTCGTCAGCGGCCTCTTTTTTACGCTCTATCCAATTGAACAAATCCGCAGCGAACATCTGATCCGGCCCGCTGAACCGCGGCCCGTCGAAACCGGCTCGCTCGATTTCTCTGGTTTGCGCAACAGCGCCGGCGCCGCGCCGATCAAACTTACCGTTGAAAATCGTGCTTACGGGCAAGTCGTGCTGGCCGAGTTCGCGGACGGCGATCCGATCCTCTACGACGCCGCCACGCTGCAACCGATTTCGCCGATCTCACGCGAGCGCGCGGTCGAAATTGCACGCGGGCACATCGCGCTCGATTCTGAACCGACCGCGGTCGAACACATTACAGAACACGTGCCGGAGTATCACGGCCTGCTGCCGGCCTGGCGCGTGCGTTTTCCTGAGCACGGCATGGCGGTCTATGTCGCCGACAACACCGGCGCAGTAACCGGACGGCGTTCCGACCTCTGGCGCATCTATGACACGCTGTGGGCGCTGCACATCATGGATTGGGAGAATCATGAGGATTTCAACCATCCGCTGATCGTCATCGTTGCGTGGCTGACGCTCTTCTCGGTGATCGCCGGAATTGCGCTCATCCCCTACCGCTTCCGCTGGTTCAAGAAATCCAGGACAGCC
>CALBSY010000088.1 GCA_937967725.1 uncultured Alphaproteobacteria bacterium
GGTGCGCACGCCGCGCGGCAAGGGCAAAGCGAACGGCTCGCTGCACGAGCAGACCTCGCTGCAATTGGCGACGCAGGTGCTCGAAGCCATCCGCGACCGCAACAATCTGGACACCTCGAAAGTCGATGACGTCGTGCTCGGCGTGCTGTCGCCGGTCGGCGAGCAGGGCGGCAACCTCCCGCGCATCGCCGCGCTCAACGCCGGCTATGCGGAGAGCGTCGCCGGCGTTCAGGTGGAGCGCTTCTGCGCGTCCGGCCTGGAGGCGTGCAACATCGCCGCTGCGAAGGTGAAGTCGGGCGAATCCGACCTCGCCATCGGCGGCGGCTGTGAATCGATGAGCCGTGTGCCGATGGGTTCGACCGGCGGCGCCTGGGCCACCGATCCTTCGATCGCGATGAAGACCTACTTCACGCCGCAGGGTGTCTCCGCCGATGCGATCGCCACCAAATACGGCTTCTCGCGCACCGACGTCGATCAATACGCCGTCCAGTCGCAACAACGCGCGGCTAAGGCCTGGAAGGAAGGCCGCTTCAAAAAGTCAATCGTGCCGGTGAAGGACCAACTCGGCGTGCCGCTGCTCGACCACGACGAGCACATGCGCCCGGACACGACGCTGCAATCGCTCGGCGCGCTGGAGCCCAGCTTCAAGATGCAAGGCGAAGTGATGCCCGGTTTCGACGGCGTCATCCAGCAGCGCTATCCTGAACTCGAAAAGATCGATCACGTCCACCACGCCGGCAATTCGTCGGGCATCGTCGATGGCGCGGCTGGCGTGCTGATCGGCTCCAAGGAAATGGGCGAGGCGCTCGGCCTGAAGCCGCGCGCGAAGATCGTCGGCGGCGCCTCGATCGGCTCCGAGCCGTCGATCATGCTGACCGGACCCGAGCACGTGACCAAGAAGCTGATGGCCAAGCTCAAGCTCAAAAAGGAAGACATCGACCTTTGGGAACTGAACGAAGCGTTCGCGTCCGTGGTGCTGCGCTGGGTGCAGGCGCTCGATCTCGACATGGACAAGGTCAACGTCAATGGCGGCGCCATCGCAATGGGCCACCCGATCGGCGCCACTGGCGCGATGATCCGCGGCACCATGTTCGATGAACTCGAACGCGCCGACAAGGAACGCGCGCTGATCACGCTCTGCATCGGCGCCGGCATGGGCACCGCCATGGTGATCGAGCGGGTGAATTGATGGCTGACCGCGGCGAAGGCGCAGCAGCGGGCATCGGGGCTGGCGTCGCAATCGGCGCCGGCATCGGTGCGGCGCTCGGCGTCGCGCTCGACAATATCGGACTGGGTATGGGTTTGGGGATCGGCGTTGGCATCGCCATCGGCGTAGCCATCGCTGCTTCTCGTTCGGGCGGAAACGGCAACAATCAAGATGGGGCGGATGAGCCGCCGAAGGATGGGTAGGATGGAAAATTTCAAGATCGACGTCGACTCTGACGGCATCGCGCTCATCACGTTCGACGTGCCGGGCCGCTCCATGAACACGATCACGGGCGGCGTGATCCGCGACCTAGTGGAGGTCGTGAACACGATTAGGACCGACGACAAGATCAAGGGCGTCGTGTTCCAGTCGGGCAAGACGAGCGGCTTTTGCGCCGGCGCGGACCTTGGTGAGATGAACCAGCGCGGCGCGGCGCAAAACGAGCCCAAGTCGGAAGAAGAGAAACTGAAGAAGCGTTTCGAGCAGGGCTTCTCGTTGAACCGCGTCTATCGCGATCTTGAAACCTGCGGCAAACCGATCGCCTTCGCGCTCGAAGGCCTGGCGCTCGGCGGAGGGTTGGAATTCGCGCTGGCGGGTCATTACCGCGTCGCGGCGGATAATCCCAAGATCAAGCTCGGGCTGCCCGAAGCGAAAGTGGGCCTGCTGCCCGGCGCGGGCGGCACGCAACGACTGCCGCGTCTCATCGGCGTGCAGAACGCGGCGATGATGATCCTGCAGGGCGCCGATAAGCCGCCGCAGGAGGCCAAAGCGCTCGGCTTCATCAACGAAGTGGTCGAGCCCGGCAAAACCGTCGAAGCGTGCAAGGCTTGGCTCAAGGGCAAGCCCAATCATATCGCGCCATGGGACGTCAAAGGCTACAAGGTGAAGGACGGCCCGTTCACGCCGGGCGGCGCCATGACGGCCGTTGGCGGCAACGCCATGGTCTCGAAGCAGACCAACCTCAACTATCCAGCGCAGCGCAATATTCTTTCCTGCATCTATGAAGGCGTGCAGGTGCCGATCGACGCCGCGCTGCGCATCGAGAGCCGCTACTTCATCAAGACCGCCGCGACGCCGCAGGCGCGCGGCATGATCCGCACGCTGTTCGTGAACATGCAGGCGCTCGGCAAGGGCGGCAATCGTCCGCAAGGCTACCCGACTTACGAGATCAAGAAGGTCGCTGTGCTCGGCGCCGGCCTGATGGGGGCAGGCATGGCTTACGTGCAACGGAAGGCCGGCATCGAGACCGGGCTCGATCCTTCCTCTTGAAAAGTGGTGATTAAGACAAATCGCCTCACCATCGCGAAAAAAGTGGCTTTGCTGCCATCACCGGCGTAAGGGCGGCGTGTCGCGCGGTGCTATAGGAGGTTGAGGTGGCTCGTGTTTTCCCAACTGAGCCTCCCGCACGGTGATGTAAAGCGTGGATCCGATCACGATCGCGA
>CALBSY010000089.1 GCA_937967725.1 uncultured Alphaproteobacteria bacterium
GCGAGCAGCTCGGCTGCCTTGCCGACGTGCGCCACACCTTGCGTGTGCGCGGCATGGGCACCGCTTACTGCAATCTCGACGTCACCTCCGGCGTCACCTCGTGGGACTTCGACGGCCAGGAAATCTTCCGCCACGCCGTGCAAGGCATGGTGCAGGCTTCGGGCGCGGTGATGAAGAAATGCGGCGTAAGCGCCGGCGACATCGACCTCGTTGTGCCGCATCAGGCCAATCTGCGCATCATCGAAGCGGTTGTGAACCGCGCCGGCATTCCAATGGACAAGGTGATGCTCACCGTGCAGCGCTACGGCAATATGAGCGCGGCCACCGTGCCTGTCGCGCTCACCGAAGCGGTCGAGCAGGGCCGTGTGAAGCCCGGCGCGCTTATTCTCATGCCGGCGTTCGGCGCGGGGCTTACGGTTTGCGCGCACCTGGTGCGCTGGGGCGAACGCGTGACGCCGCTGGCGCAAAGCGACGCCGCCTTCCCGCCGACCAAGAAGTCCGCACTCGATCTCGTGAACGCCATTCGCGCCAAGAAAGCCGCCGTCGCCGAACGCTCCGCCCCCGGCATGCGCGAAGCACGCCTGGTGGAGACGGGGTGAAAGCGGCGGGTCCTGGCCTGGGCTGCAATCGCATCTATCTCAGGATGAATGAGACAAGCTGGTGTGGCTTCCTGTGGCCTTCAAATGCCGCGAGGTCCGGGGGCAATACGCAGCTTAGCCGAACGTCTCGCCCTCCACTTCCGAGTGCCACGTCCAGGCGTCAGCAATAATCTGGCGGATGTCGCGTCCGGGCGACCAGCCGAGTTCGCGCTTGGCCAGCGCATTGTCGGCCAGGAGCGCCGGTGAATCCCCTTCGCGGCGCGGCGCAGCCGCAGCGGGTACGTGCTTGCCGGTGACTTTCTCGATCGCCGCCAGCAGCTCCAGCACGGTCACGCCGTCGCCGGTGCCCAAATTCGCCGCCAGCGACTCGCCGCCGCCGAGCAGACGCTCCACCGCGCGCACGTGGGCGTCGGCGAGATCGAGAACGTGCACATAGTCTCGCAGGCACGAGCCGTCGCGGGTGCCGTAATCCGAGCCAAACACCTTGAAGCTGTCACGCCGGCCTAGCAGCGTGAACAGCGCCAGTGGTATGGCATGGGTCTCAGGCTCGTGGCGCTCGCCAATTCCTTCGTCCGGAGCGGCGCCCGCGGCGTTGAAATAGCGCAGGTGCGCGAACTTCGTGCCGTACGCCGCGGCGATGTCGCGGCTGATCCGCTCCACCATCAGCTTGGTCCAGCCGTAGGGGCTCACTGGGGCCTGCCGGTGGGTTTCGTCCATCGGCAGCGAGAGCGGCTCGCCGTAGACAGCGCACGTCGAGGAAAACACGAACGCGTCCACTTTGGCCGCTCGCATCGCCTCGAACAGTTTGAGCGCGCCAACCACGTTGTTTTCGTAGAACTGGTCCGGGTGCTTGACCGACTCGCCCACCTCGATCGAAGCGGCGCAATGCAGCACGGCCTTCGGCTTGTGCCTGGCGAATACTTCGTCGAGCCGCGCCTTATCGCGGATGTCGCCCCGCTCGAATGGCCCCCATTTTACGAACGTCTCGTGGCCGTTGCTGAGATTGTCGTACACGACGGGCTTGTGCCCGGCGCCCGCAAGCGCCAGGCAGCAATGCGAGCCCACATAACCCGCGCCGCCGGTGACCAGAATTGTCGCCATCGCGCCGCCCTGTTAGAGCTTCGCCCCCATGAGCGCTACATCTTTCGCCGCTACGAAGCAGGCTTGGAGCAAAGTCGAAGCGGAAGCCGCGCGGCTGGCGAAAACCGCGCTCGCCGAACTCTTCGCCGCCGATGGAAACCGCGCGCAAGCGTTAACCTTCAGTGCGCCGCATCTCATCGCAGATTTTTCCAAACAGCGTATCGACGCCTCCGCGCTCAGCGCGCTCGCAGGCGTCGCGCAGGCGGCTGAGTTCGAGACCTGGCGCGCCAAGCTGTTCGCGGGCGACAT
>CALBSY010000090.1 GCA_937967725.1 uncultured Alphaproteobacteria bacterium
GCACAAGCGTGGAGATTTTGCGCAGATCATGAATGAAGCCCATGTCGAGCATGTGGTCGGCTTCGTCGAGCACGAGGATTTCCACTGCGTCGAGCCGCAGCGAACGCTGGCTGATGTGGTCGAGCAGGCGGCCCGGCGTGGCGACCAGGATGTCGACGCCGCGGTAGAGCGCTTGCTTCTGCTTAAACATCGAGGCGCCGCCGAACACGACCGCGGTGGAGAGGCCGAGGAAACGACCGTAGGCGCGGAAGCTATCGCCGATCTGGCTGGCCAGTTCGCGCGTCGGCGCGAGCACCAGAGTGCGGCAGGCTTTCTCGCCCGCATGTTTGCGATTAGCGGCGAGACGCTCAAGGATCGGCAGCGCGAAACCGGCGGTCTTGCCGGTTCCGGTTTGAGCCAGACCGACGAGATCGCGGCCCTTGAGTACGATCGGGATTGCCTGCGCCTGGATCGGCGTGGGCGTGGAATAGCCTTCGGCGTCCAGCGATTTCAGAATCGGCGCGCTGAGGCCGAGGTCTTTGAATTGAGTCACGTAGAGTCTTTCAGCCGACGCGCGTCATCGCGCGGGCTTATCAGTTCAGGAACGATGCGACGGCGAAGAAGGGCGGCGAGCTGCTTGTCTTGCGCTCAAAGCCGAACGTCGATGGTGGCGTTCCGGGAGGACCGCGTTCGTTCGGGCGCCAAGCCCGCGAACGGTCGCTAAGGCGGGATATCGGGGCAAAGCATTGATAAGTCAATAACACTCAAGGCATAGCTCGGCTGCGCGCTTGGGGCGCCCTTGCTATGAGAGAACGCTGCTGTCCTATTCTGAGCGGCGAAGCGGCCCGGCCCAGTCATGAAGCAAAACCCGGACATCAAATATCTCGGCCGCGTCTTGGGCGACGTGATCCGCACTTATGCGGGCGACGAAATGTTCCGCCGCATCGAGTACATTCGCGCGGCCTCGGTCGACCGCCATCGTGGCGCGGCCGAGCCGGAAACGCTCGATCTCGGTCTCGGCGCGCTCGATCTCGACCAGACGCTCTCCTTCGTACGCAGCTTCATGCTGTTTTCTATGCTGGCGAACCTGGCGGAGGACCGTCAGGGCGTGGCCGCCGAGCCCGACGCCGATATGGCCCACGCTGTGGCGCGGTTGGAACAACAGGGCATTTCGCGTGAGCGCGCCCTGAAGCTGCTGGAATCGGCGCTGGTGGCGCCAGTGCTCACCGCGCATCCGACCGAAGTGCGGCGCAAGAGCATCATCGACCATCGCAACGAGATCGCTGCGCTGATGCGTTTGCGCGACCAGGGCCGCGAAGAGACCGATGGCGGCGACCTGCTCGAACGCGCGATCCAACGTCAAATCGCCTTGCTCTGGCAGACGCGCACGCTGCGCCACAAGCGGCTCTTCGTGACCGACGAAATCGAGACCGGATTGTCGTACTTGCGCGAGTCGTTCCTGCCGGCGCTGCCGGCGCTTTATGCGCGCTGGCATCGCGCCCTGGGTGCGCGGCCGCCCTCGTTCTTGCGGCTCGGCACATGGATCGGCGGCGACCGCGACGGCAATCCCAATGTCACCGCCGAGACCCTGGATTACGCGCTGGCGCGCGCATCGGAGACCGCGATCGAATTCTATCTCGATCGGCTGCACGAACTCGGCGCCGATCTCTCCATTTCCACAGAACTAGCCGGCGTAACGCCCGAACTTGCGGCGTTGGCGAACGCCAGCGGCGATTCAGGCGCGGCGCGCCAAGATGAGCCCTATCGTCGCGCCGTCGCCGGCATCTATGCGCGGCTCGCCGCCACGTATTCCAGCATCACCGGCCACGAGCCGCCGCGGCGCGCCAAGTTCGCCGCACCGCCCTACGAGGGCGTTGCCGATCTGTTGCGAGATCTTGAGGTGATTCAAGATGCGCTCTCGGCGCACGGCGATGGCGGCTTGGGGCGCGGGGGCGCCATCGGCCGGCTGATCCGCGCGGTCGAAGTGTGCCGCTTCCATCTTGCGACCCTCGATTTGCGGCAGAACGCCGATGTGCATGAGCGCGTCGTCGCCGAGTTGCTTCAGAAGGCCGGCGTTGCGGCGGCGTACGCCGATCTCGACGAGGACGCGCGCGTTGCACTGCTCCGACGCGAACTTGCCGGGCCGCGTCCGCTTTCGTTTCCGGACGCGGCCTATTCGGAAGAGACCGCCTCGGAGCTGGCGATTCTGCGCAGCGCGGCGCGCGCGCACGCGCTCTACGGCCCCGCCTGCATCACGACCTACGTTATCTCAAAGGCGGACAGTGTCTCGGACATACTGGAGGTATACGTTCTGCTGAAGGAGGCGGGCCTCTTCCATCCAGGCGAACCGCCGACCTGTCCGATCATGGCGGCGCCACTGTTCGAGACCATCGAAGATCTCGAGCGTGCAACTGACGTGATGAGCCAGTGGTTCGCGCTGCCCGAATTTGCTGCGATGAACGCGGCGCGCGGCCATCAAGAGGTGATGGTCGGCTATTCCGACTCCAACAAGGACGGCGGTTATCTCACGTCGGTGTGGAGCCTGCACAAAGCGAGCCGCGCGCTGGCGCCGGTGTTCGAAAACGCGGGCGTAGCGCTGCAGCTGTTCCACGGCCGCGGCGGCGCGGTGGGGCGAGGCGGCGGCTCCTCCTTCTCGGCCATTCGCGCGCAGCCGAGCGGCACCGTGAATGGGCGTATCCGCATCACCGAGCAGGGCGAGATGATCGCAGCCAAATACGGCACGCGCGAAAGCGCGGCGATCAATCTGGAAGCCATGGCGTCGGCCACCCTGCTGGCCTCGCTCGAACCCCCGGCGCTGAGCGCCAAGGATCAGCACCGCTTTTCGGCGGCGATGGACCGGCTCTCCACCGACGCGTTCGCCGCGTTCCGCGGCCTCGTATACGAGACGCCCGGCTTCAACACCTTTTTCCGTCAGATCACGCCGATCGCGGAAATCGCTAGGCTCAAGATCGGCTCGCGTCCGGCAAGCCGAAAGGCTTCGGACAAGATCGAGGATTTGCGTGCGATCCCGTGGGTGTTCTCCTGGAGCCAGGCGCGCATCATGCTGCCCGGCTGGTACGGCGCCGGCCAGGGTCTCTCCGGTTTCCCCGATCAAGCGCTGCTCGCGGAGATGGCGCAAGCTTGGCCGTTCTTGCGCACCACTCTGGCCAACATGGAAATGGTGCTAGCCAAGTCCGACATGACCATCGCCGCGCAGTATTTGCACCTGGTGGAGGATCAAGCTACGGGCAATGCGATTTTTGAGCGCATCCGCAGCGCCTGGCTGACGACGCGCGATGCGCTGCTCGCCGTTACGGGCCAAACGCAGCTGTTGGAACGCCAACCCGCGCTGGCGGAGTCGATTCAGCTGCGGCTGCCCTATATCGAACCGCTCAATCTGCTGCAGGTGGAGCTGATCAAGCGCCATCGCGGCGGCGAAGACGATCCGCGCATCCACGAAGGCATCCAGCATTCGATCAACGCCATCGCCACCGCATTGCGCAACGGCGGCTAAGGTCTAAGCGAGCTTGTAACGCTTCTTCTCGGCTTTGTTCAGCACGCGTTTGGCGATCGCGCGCACGCCCGGGCGGCCGTAGAGGAGCTCAGGGCGCATGTCCGAGAGGCCGGCGGCGATCACTTCGTCCGCTTCGCGTCCGTCGCCGATCTTGCCGAGCTTCACTTCCCACCAGACATCGTCCTTCAGCTTGTGCAGCTGCGTCTTGGCGTCGAGTTCGCGCATGCGCGCGGCGCGTTCGGCAGCCTCTGCGGCGCGCTTTTCTCGCAAGCGCTTGCTCCAGCTGCGATAGTGCGGGTTATCTTTCAGCAGGCCCGTGCGCGGGTGCACGAAATAGCGCCGGTAATCCTCCTCAAGTGGACGCTCGCCGCCCCACTTGCCGGTGACCATGACCTTGCCCGCGCGCATGCGCGTCGACACCGCCACGAAATCGTCGATGTGATCGCGCACGTGCTGCTGCACCGTGGACGTGGGCTTCAAGTTCTCGCTGATCTCGGAGAACACCTTGTTCCACGGACGGCCCACCTGCTTGCCGAGATAGCGGCGCAGAGGTGCGAGGTTTTCGTTGAGGTTCTTGGTTTTGAGCGGCTTGGCGCGCTTGGGCGCGCGTCCGCCTCGGCCCGCGCGCAAGGGTTCGCCATCGTCGTCCTCGACGATGCGCGAGCGGCCCGGCCGCTTCTCACTCGCCCAAGCGCGCCCCAGACGGGGCCGCTCGACGATGACCTTGGACATGTCCTTACGCATGGGAGGGGCGAGATAAGCGCCCGTTGCGGCGCCAGCAAGGCGCGGCGCGCTTTTTCCCAGTGACCTACGCCGCTTCTTCGACGAAGCCCTTCCACGTGCGCATGTAATTGACGAAGGCGGTGCCGAGGCCCTCATTGCGCAGGTACGTTTCGCTCACCGGCGTGGCGATCGAAACAAAGTTGGAATCTGCGGCGACGCGCTTCGGGAAATCGTGATGCAGGATGGCCGCGCGCCCGAGCACAGGAAAATCGAACCCCATGGCGATGACATCGCGCGCATCCTGCGCGCTCATGATCTTGCCGGCGGCGCCCGGCCGCGTTTCGCCGCTCGTTGCTCGCCCGGCTGGTCATGATCGAAAACTCGCTGTTACTGCTGGGCGGATTGGCCGTCGGCGTGTTGGCCGCACTGGTCGCCGTGCTGGCCCACTGGTTGGGCGGCGGCGCCACGGTGCAGCCGATCCTGGTCGTTCGCAGCGTCGAACAGC
>CALBSY010000091.1 GCA_937967725.1 uncultured Alphaproteobacteria bacterium
CGGCGGGGGCCAGCGCGGACCCGACCTACACGCGAGCCGGGGCGGGGCGGACCGCGCATTGCCTAACCGCGCTCGCAATCGCGGCGGCGGCGACCGTGACTGGGGCAACCGGGACCGCGACCGTGGCGGACGCGACTGGGCCAGCAACGACCGCGGCCGCGACCGCGATTGGGGCAACCGAGATCGCAATCGCGGCGGACGCGATTGGGGGCGCGATGGACGCCGCGACTGGCGCGACGACGATCGTCATCGCGCCGACTGGGATCGCGGCCGGCGTGATCACCGCTATCGCCCCTACTACAACACGCACCGCGACTTCTCGCGTCCGCGCTACAGCGATTGGCGCCGCGTGCGGCACGGCTATTATTTCGACCACGGCTACGCGCGCAGTGTCGGCGGCTTCTACGGACGGAACTATTATTGGTGGAGCTATGACGGCTGGCGGCGTCCGTACCGGCGCTGGGCGGTCGGCTACGTGATCCCGGCTTGGCTCTATTGGGAGCCCGTGCCGTGGGATCTCTACTATCGGCTGCCGCCAGCGCCCTATGGCTGCCGCTACATCTACGCCGACGGCGACATCCTGCTCGTCGCCATCGCCACCGGCGTCATCCTGGACGCGCTGCTCTACTACTAGGGCGCGCCAGAGGGACAGAACGGACCGCTCCGCAGCAATGCGGAGCGGTTTGCTCTTTGCGCTACATTCTCTCCGATTGCCTCGCCGACATTTCCGCTTGCAAGCGGGTCAACGCTTGCAGACCAGCGCGCATCCCTGCCATTGCGCCGATCCGTTCCAATTCTTCCTGTGCGAGAAACTGGGTCTCGATGAATGACGCGCCCGATGGCGTGCGCAGGAAGGCCACGGTTTCACGTAGCTGTTCTTCGCTCATGCGCTCGCTGTAGACCCGAGCCATCTCCTCAACCATGCCCGGCGTCGCAGCGCGGAATTCTTCGGCTATCAGCTCGCCCAAACGCGCTTCTTGCGACGGACTGAGGCTGAGGTCGCGCGCCATCCCAGTGGCGGCCATCGGCGCCATCTGCGTGAACAATTCCGAAAGCAGAGTCTCGATCTGCATAATGCCCATGAGCTCGCGGGCGAGTTCGGCGCGCGCCGCATCCTGCGCGGCCGCCTGCCCGCTCCCGACCGACGCCAGAGCGAACGCCGCGGCAGCCAAGATCGCTTTCATTCTCATGCTGACCTCCCTGCCCGCCGCCGGAGTGTGGGCGCGCCCAAGAAAACCGGCAAGGCAGACCGGGTCAGCGGTTGACGGCGTTGAGGCGTCCCCCTACATCCGCCCCGTTAGCAACCGGCGGCACTGAGTGCCAGCGCTGGCCGAAGCTGAAAAGGCCTTTACAACCAAGGGAGTAGCAACAGTGGCGAGCTTTCGTCCCCTGCATGACCGCGTCGTCGTCCGGCGCGTGAAGGAAGAAGAGAAGACCAAGGGCGGCATCATCATTCCGGATACGGCTCAGGAGAAGCCGCAGGAAGGCGAAGTGATCGCCGTCGGCCCGGGCGCGCGCGACGAGGACGGCGAGCGCATCGAGATGGACGTGAAGGTCGGCGACCGCATCCTGTTCGGCAAATGGTCGGGCACGGAAGTGAAGCTCGACGGCGAGGAGCTCCTGATCATGAAGGAGTCCGACATCATGGGCGTCATCGAACAGAAGAAAGCGAAGAAGGAAGCGGCGTAAGCGCGCTTCCGCGCGCGGGAATAGGGAATAGGGAAAACGGCAACACGCCCACGCCCCCTACTCCCAGTTCCCCAAGCCCACTCCCTTCTCACCAAACCTGAATCCAACCCAAGAGGTACACACACATGGCTGCGAAAGTCGTGAATTTCGGATCAGACGCGCGCGAGCGGATGCTCGCCGGCGTCGACATCCTGGCGAACGCCGTAAAGGTCACCCTCGGCCCGAAAGGCCGCAATGTCGTGATCGAGAAGAGCTTCGGCGCGCCGCGCTCGACCAAGGACGGCGTCACGGTCGCCAAGGAAATCGAACTCGAAGATAAGTTCATGAACATGGGCGCTCAGCTCGTTCGTGAAGTGGCGTCAAAGACCAATGACGAAGCCGGCGACGGCACCACCACCGCCACTGTGCTGGCTCAAGCCATCGTGCGCGAAGGCATGAAGGCGGTCGCATCCGGCCGCAATCCGATGGATCTGCGCCGCGGCATCGACAAGGCCGTCGTCGCCATCGTCGAGGACCTGAAGAAGCGCTCGGCCAAGGTGAAGGGCTCGGAAGAAATCGCGCAGGTCGGGACCATCTCGGCCAACGGCGACACCGACATCGGCAAGTTCCTGGCCGACGCCATGGCCAAGGTCGGCAACGAAGGCGTGATCACGGTCGAGGAAGCCAAGTCGCTCGAAACCGAACTCGAAGTGGTCGAGGGCATGCAATTCGACCGCGGCTATCTCTCGCCGTACTTCATCACCAACGCCGACAAGATGGATGCGGTTCTCGAAGACCCGTACATCCTGCTGTTCGAAAAGAAGCTCTCCTCGCTGCAGCCGATGCTGCCGATTCTCGAAGCGGTGGTTCAGTCGCAGCGTCCGCTGCTGATCATCGCCGAAGACGTCGAAGGCGAAGCGCTGGCCACGCTGGTGGTCAACAAGCTGCGCGGCGGCCTCAAGGTCGCGGCGGTGAAGGCGCCCGGCTTCGGCGATCGCCGCAAGGCCATGCTGGAAGACATCGCCATCCTCACCGGCGGCCAAGTCATCAGCGAAGACCTCGGCATCAAACTTGAGAACGTCTCTGTCGACATGCTCGGCAAGGCCAAGAAGGTCGTGGTGAAGAAGGACGACACCACCGTCGTCGACGGCGCCGGCTCGAAGAAGGACATCCAAGGCCGCATCAACCAAATCCGCACGCAGATCGAGGACACGACCTCGGACTATGACAAGGAGAAGCTGCAGGAACGCCTGGCCAAGCTGGCCGGCGGCGTCGCCGTGATCAAAGTCGGCGGCGCGACCGAAGTCGAAGTGAAGGAGCGCAAGGACCGCGTTGACGACGCGCTGAACGCCACCCGCGCGGCGGTGGAAGAAGGCATCGTCGCCGGCGGCGGCGTCGCGCTGCTGCGCGCCGCGTTCAAGCTCAACGTCAAGGGCGAGAACGAGGACCAAGACGTCGGCGTGCAGATCGTGCGCAAGGCGCTGGAGAGCCCGATCCGTCAGATCGCGGAAAACGCCGGCGTCGAAGGGTCGATCGTGGTCGGCAAACTGCGCGACTCGAAGGACGAGACCTATGGCTTCAACGCGCAGACGGAAGAGTATGTCGACATGCTCGAAGCCGGCATCATCGATCCAGTGAAGGTGGTCCGCACCGCGCTGCAAGACGCAGCTTCGGTGGCCGGCCTCATCATCACCACGGAAGCGTCGATCGCCGAAGCGCCCAAGAAGAAGGAAGCCGCCGGCGGCGGCATGCCGGGCGGCATGGGCGGCATGGGCGACATGGATTTCTGATCCAGCCGCACAACGCAGACACGGAAACGGCGGAGCGCCAGCTCCGCCGTTTTTGTTTGCAGATCGTCTTCAACACAAAAGCGGCCGCGCCTCCCTGGGGCGCGGCCGCTCCTGCGTCGCAAATTTAGAGGCGTCTCCTCCCCGAAACGCGACCGCCCGCGACGCCGACGGCCGGTGCGAAACTGAACAGTGCCGCCGTCATGGTCAAGCGCGGAGTGACGCATCCGCGCGCCATGTTGCAGAGGCGCCCCTATCGCGCGAGCATTTGCTGCACTGCGGCAACGAGCTCGGTGCGCGGGACTTCGCGCTGCACTTGCTCGCGCAGCTTGGCGTAGGCCTCGCGGTCCTCGCCCGCCTGTTCGGCCATGCGCGCGCCGAGCTTCAGGTCCTTCAGCGTCACCGTGCTTCTGGCCAGTTCGTCGCCGCCTTGGATCACGGCCACTGGGGCGTTGCGCTTATCGGCGTATTTGAGCTGCGCCTTCATCCCGCTCGATCCGAGATAGGTTTCGGCGCGAACGCCGGCGGCGCGTAATTCGTTGGCCATGGCGAAATAATCGCCGATGCGATCGCCATCGAGGGCGAGCACCACGACCGGCGCAGGGGCGACGGCTTGCTCAGCCAATCCGAGTTGCGCCTGCGCGGCGACGAGGCGGCTGACGCCGATGGAGAAGCCGGTGGCGGGTACGCGTTCGCCGGTGAAGCGGGCGATCAGGTCGTCATAGCGCCCGCCGCCGCCGATCGAACCGAGCGCGCCGCCGCCGCCCACCGCCATCAACTGCGCCTCGAACACAGCGCCGGTGTAGTATTCGAGCCCGCGCACGATGGACGGATCGAATTGCGCGCGCGCTTCGTCCACGCCGAGCGCGCTCAGGACCGCGTCGATACGCGTGAGTTCGGCGATGCCGGCGCGGCCTTCAACGGTGTCGCCTACGACGCGGCCAAGCGCCTCCAGCACGCCGCCGCGCGAAGCGGAGGCGATCGTGACGAAGGCAAGTACGGTGTCGATCGCTTTCGGATCGAGTTCGGCGCCCTTGGTGAAATCGCCGGACTCGTCCTTGCGCCCCTTGCCCAGCAATGCTGCCACGCCATCGACGCCAACGCGATCCAACTTGTCGATCGTCCGCATCACGATCAGCCGCTTTGCCTCCACGCCTTCGCCGGCGAGCCCCGAGCGCTGCAGCAGCCCATTCAGCAGGCGGCGCGAATTGACCTTCAGCGCGAAGGCTTCGCGCGGCAGTCCGATGGCCTCGAAGGCTTCGCACGCCATCGCCACCATTTCAGCGTCGGCCGCAGGATCCTCGGCGCCGACAGTGTCAGCGTCGCACTGCCAGAACTCGCGGAAACGCCCTGGACCCGGCTTTTCGTTGCGCCAAACCGGCCCCGCCTGCCAGCGACGGAACGGACGCGGCAGATTTTGGCGTTCTTCGGCGGCGTAGCGCGCCAGCGGCGCGGTGAGATCGTAGCGAAGCGACAGCCAGCGCTCGTCGTCCTTGAATGAGAACACGCCCTCGTTGGGGCGGTCGAGATCGGGGAGAAATTTTCCAAGCGAGTCGGTGAACTCGATTGCAGGTGTTTCGAGCCGTTCGAAGCCCCAAGCCTCATAGACACGGCCGACGGCGGCGACCAAACGCTCTTCGGCGCTGGCGGCGTCGCCCAAACGATCGGCGAAGCCGCGCGGCTTTTCGGCGGCGGCGCGAGATGAATCTTTGCTGCTCATGGCGAGACTTTCCGGGTGTTAGCGTGCTGTTGAGTGCGGGCGGCGCGCGGGTGCGCGAGTTCGGAGCGTCAATGTCGCCCGAAGCTGTAGCCGGTCGCTTGCGCGATCTCGCCGGAGAGCACTTTCTCAGCCAATTTCTCGATATCCCAGGTCAGTTCCCGGTCCTCACCTACCAAGGGGAAGGTCTCACGCACCTTTTCTAAGGCAAGCTGCGTGCGGGCGCCAAGGGCGATGGGCTTATCTTCGGGATTGTTGGCGCGCACATGCTCGGCCTGCGAGGCGAACGCCATCTCAATGGCGAGGATGCGGGACAGATGCTCGCCCGCCTCGTGCGCGCGCATTGCGACATTGGCGGCCATGCTGACATGATCCTCCTGGCCGCTATCGGTAGAGAGCGACATCAGGTGTGAGGGCGAAGCCAGCGCCCAGATGTGGTTGCAGAGCCCGGCGGTGGTGTACTCGGCGATCATCAGGCCGGATTGCGCCGGCGACGGGTTCGGCCCGCGCATTTGTGGACCGAGGCCCTTGTTGCGGTTGTTGTCGACGATGCGCGCGCAGCGCAGGTTCGAGAGCCGCGCCATGATGCCGGCAGCCTGCAATAGCCCGTAGGCGTCCACCGCCACCGGCATGCCGTGGAAATGGCCGCCCGAGGTGATCTCATCGAGATTGTAGCTCTCCGCGGCGGTGTTGAGGTCGATGGGGTTATCGGTGACGCTGCGGGCTTCGGCCACCATAGTGGCTTCCGCGCGCGCGATCAGGTCGAAGCACGGCCCCAACACCTGCGCGGCGCAGCGCAGATTGTATGGATCCTGAATGCGGCCATCGAAGGCGTACTTCACGTCAGTGCTGACGTCCTGCAGACCGTAGCCTTCCAGCAGCTCGAACACCCAGCGCGCCAGCGTTTGCGAGCCCGCGTGCGCCCGCAGCCGATGCAGGTCGGCGCGGAATGGCCGGCCCGCGCCGCGCAAGGCCTGCACATGCAACGCTGTGGTGAGCGCCGCGGCTTCAATCAACCGCCGCATTTGCGCTGTGGCTAGTGCGCCCCAGGCGTTGGCGTATTGGCAGCCATTGTTGAGGGCTAGGCCCTCCTTCATTTCCAGTTCGAGCGGCGTGAAACCACGCTTCGCGTGCTACACGAACTCCTGCGTCAGCACGCCTTCACCACGCTCGTTCAGCACGCGCCCTTCGCCGATCACGACCGCCGCCATGTGCGACAGCGGGGCGAGATCGCCGCTAGCCGAGACGCTGCCATGGCGCGGGATCGCAGGCGTGACGGCGTTGTTGAGCATGTCGATGAGGGTTTCGACGACGACGGGCCGCACCACGCTGTGCCCGCGCGCCAACGACGCCGCGCGCAACAGCGTTGTCGCACGCGCCACCGGCGCCGGCGCGTACGGCCCAACGCCGGCGCAATGTGAGACGATCAGGTTGCGCTGCAGCCGCTTCAATTCGTCAGGACTGACGTAGTCGCGGAAATTGCTGCCGAAGCCGGTGTTGAGGCCGTAAACCCTCTTGTCCGGATTAGCCGCGATCTGCCGCTCGGCCGCGGCGCGGAACGCCGCCAAGCGCTCGCGCGCCGGTGCAGCAAGCGCGACGCGGGCGCGGCCGAAGGCGACGTCCTCGATGTCCGCCAAAGTGATCTTGCTGTCGTGTTCGAGCGTGATTGTGCGCCCGGCTGCGGTCTGGCTCATCTTCTTTCAACGGCGACTCGGGAGGAGCGGGCGAGACCTAGCGTAAACCATGCGCCGAGGCGAGCGCCCGACCGGCGCCATCCTTGCTCCCTATGCCCTCACCTGTCCGGCGAAGGAACACGCGCATGCTCACCTGTGTCGCTTTGATGCTGACCGTCAGCCTGGCCGAACTGCCCTCGCTCGCCACCGAGGTGGAGACCGAGGCGCGCGCGCTAACGGCGCAGACGGAAATCACCCCTGGCTTGCTGGCCAGCATTGAAGACTTTTCCGGCGACGCTGAGCGCCTCTCCGTGGCGTTGCGCGACGCGGGCGTGGAACAGGACCTGCCCTGCATTTTCCACGGCATCGCCGAAGACGCGCGCGCGCGCGCCGCCGAGCTGCAGGACGCGGACACCCAGGCCGAGCGCGACGCCGCGTTCATGAACCTGTGCGTCCTGCTCGATGACGCCATCCTGATTGCACCGATGGCCGCCGCCGCCGCCGCCGATGCAGCAGCGCGGCAAGACGTGGCGCAACGTTAGTTCACGCGTGCGCTAGTACTTGACCGTGCATCCGTACGGCGTGGTTTCGGCGATTTGCACCGAACGGCCTGCCGCGATGTCAGCGAGCGCCGCGCGCACGTAATTGGTTGCACCTTCCAGCGTTGACGGCCGGGCGGAAGGGCGATCGTCGATCGCGCCTTGGTAAAGCACAGCGCCTTCCGGGCTGATGATAAACATCTGCGGCGTGTTGCGCGCGCCGTAAGCGCGGCCCATCACGCCGCTCGCGTCGAGCAACGTGGCGGTCGGATGGGCGTTTTCGGTCTGCACGCGCGCCAACGCGCCTGGACCGTCGAGGTGGCCCTGTTCGCCTGGCGCCGAAGAAATGACCTGCAGCCAAACGATGCCGTCCGCGGTGGTTTCCTGCTGCAGCGCCTGCATGGCGCCAGCATCGTAATGCTTGCGCACGTACGGACACTGGTGATTGGTCCATTCGAGGATCACCATCTGACCCTCAAACTCCGCCAGCGTGCGTGTCGCGCCGTTGGCGTCGACGACCGAGAAGGCCGGGGCCTGCTCGCCCGTCGCCACCGAAGCGACCGCCGGGCCGCTATTGAGCAGCACCGCCGCGCCGATCGCGCCCGCCACCAGTACCGCGCCTACGCCAAGGATCAGATTGCGTTTGGTCGCACCGGTCATTCTGCATCTCCTGCGATGGTTTCAAGAATTAGAGCCTCGCTCAGCACTTGCGGCAAGATCTGAACCTCGCCTTGCGGCGGATAGTAGAGATAGAGCGGCACGCCGGCGCGGCCATGCTCGGCGAGCGCCGCTGCGTTGGTCTCGTCGCGGTTAGTCCAGTCGGCGACGAGATAGGTGACGTCGGCGTCCTCGAACGCGCGCGCCACCCGATCGTTGAACACCGCGACTTCGTTCACCTTACAGGTCACACACCAGGCCGCGGTGAAGTTCACAAACACGCCGCGGCCTTCGCTTCGCAATTCCGCCACCCGCGTCGGGCTCCACGGCTCTGAGACGAGCACCGCCTGCGTCTCCGCGCCGAGCAGCGGGCGCCATGTCAGCGCACCGGTGACGGCAAGCGCAACCAGGCCGGCAATGAGCCACGCGCGGCCCCAGCGCGCGACGAACAGGGCGAAGGCCAGGGCCGCCGCCAGGCTGAGAAGCGCAAGCACGCCCATCGGCCCGGCCTGCTCCGCCAGCACCCACGCGAGCCACACCGCGGCGGCAAACATCGGGAAGGCGAGCACGTTCTTCACGCGCTCCATCCACGGTCCCGGCTTGGGAATGAGCCGCTGCAGGCCGGGCGCGAAATGCAAAGCCGTTAGCGGCAGCGCAAAGCCGACGCCCATCGCCCCCAGGATCAACAACGTAGTCAGCGCCGATTGGCTGAGCACCGCGGCGCCCACCGCCGTCGCCATGAACGGTGCCGCGCAGGGCGTCGCCGCAATCACCGCGAGCGCGCCGGTGAAGAACGAACCGGCGTCGCCGCCGCGTGCGGAAAGTCCGGCGCCGGCGTTCTGCATGCCGCCGCCGATCTCGAACACGCTGAGCAAGTTCAAGCCAATGACGAAGAACAACAGCGCCAGCGCGCTGGTCACCCACGGCGCCTGCAGCTGAAAGCCCCAACCGACCGCCTCGCCGCCGGCGCGCAGCGCGATGAGCAAACCGGCCAGCGCCAGGAACGTCACCATCACGCCGGCGAAATAGAACGCACCATGCCGGCGCGCCTCGCCCCCCTGCACCCCGCCCGCGAACGACAGCGCCTTCACCGAAAGTACGGGCAGCACGCACGGCATGATGTTGAGGATGAGCCCGCCGAGAAATGCCAATCCCATCGCGACGATCAGCGCGAGCGCCGTCATGTTCGGCGTCTCCAGCGCTTCTGCCCCCGACGTGTTCGGGAGCACCGG
>CALBSY010000092.1 GCA_937967725.1 uncultured Alphaproteobacteria bacterium
GCCTCATCGCCGGCATCGCCACCCACTACTTGCCGACCGAAATTCTCGCCGCGGCGCGCGCGCAGATTGCCGGCGCCGCGCAAACGCATGACGCCGCCAAGGCGCTCGAAAGCGGGCTGAACGCGCTGCACGAATCCGCCGGTCGGCCGAGAGAATTGCTGCCCGAAAATGTCGGCCTCATCGATCGCGTCTTCGCACTCGACAGCGTCGAGGCCATCTTCGCCGCGCTCGAAGCCGAACCGGGCGAGTGGGCGCAGGCGCAACTCGCCACGCTGCGCACCAAGTCGCCGCAGACCTTGAAAGTCACCTTCCGCCAGCTGCGCGAGGGCGCGCACATGGCCAGTTTCGCCGACGAGATGCGCCAGGAATATCGCATCGCCTGCCGCGTCTCCTCCCGTCACGATTTCCAGGAAGGCGTGCGCGCCGTCGTCATCGACAAGGACAACGCCCCGAAATGGAACCCGCCGACGCTCGAAGCCGTCACCGATGAGATGATCGAGCACATCTTCGCCCCGCTGCCGGAGGGCGAAGAATGGACGCCGCTGCCAATCGAATAGGGGATAGATGGGCGCTTATCCTCGCCCGAGGCCAATCATTCGGCTGCGCCGCGCGAGCTCGTGCGGTGATGCAATCGCCTACGCCGCGCCAGAAAATACCGTTTTCCGCGTATGAACGCAGTTGCGATCCGCTTTCCATGGGCGGTGCGCGAACGAAAGATATCCGACAGGCTTGACGCCGGCGTATGCTGTCTCTTGTCGCACACGGGAGATTTCGAAGACGTCCGAAACTTGGAAGTGCGACGCACGGCTCGGTGTGGTGATGAAGCAAAGCGCAAGTTGAGCGTCATCTGAAAATCTGCTCGCTGGGGATGCAAACCGCGAGGTCCAGGGTTTCTCGGAAAAGCCCTGCACATGGCGCCGGCACTGCGGGGTGGACCTAAGCCCCGGGCATGCCCAGCCAATTGCTGCAAGTTCGCTTGCAGCAAGGACTGCAATGCACCGGATCAGCATGGACGATGTCCCACCGAAAGTCCTGTACCCGCAACCGGGAAAAACGGCCTGCTTACGAGGCGCGCCCGACGCGCAGCTGCAGCGATGCAGCACCCTTTGAGAACTGCCTCGGCGCTCCGGCGCGCCCCGCTCCCAACTTGGGAGCTTGCTAAAGCGAACCCGCATCGGCGGCGCTTCCGCGCGCCCGGCGCTTGTCCGCAGGCTCGCGTGCGCTAAGACAATTCCCAAACAAGGAGCACGCAATGACCCACGTCGCCTTCATCGGTCTCGGCAACATGGGCTCGGGCATGGCGGCCAACCTGGCCAAGGCTGGGCGGACGGTGGTCGCGTTCGATCTCTCCGCTGACGCGATGGCGCGCGCCAAGGAAGCGGGCATGACGCCAGCCGCGTCGGCTAGCGAAGCCGTGAAGGACGCCGATGTCGTCATCACCATGCTGCCCGCCGGCGAACACGTCCGCACCGTCTACGCCGAGACCATCTTGCCCAACACGCCCACCAGCGCGCTGCTGATTGATTGCTCCACCATCGATGTGGATAGCGCCCGCACGGTCGCGCGCGACGCGGCGATGGGCGGTTTCCGCGCCGCCGATGCGCCAGTCTCGGGCGGCACCGCTGCGGCGCAAGGCGGCGCGCTCACCTTCATGGTCGGCTGCCGCGAGCAGGATTTCGCCGATGTCGAGGAAGCGCTGAAGCCGATGGCGAAGGCGGTGATCCACGCCGGCGCGTCGGGCGCCGGGCAGGCGGCGAAGATCTGCAACAACATGCTGCTCGGCATTTCCATGATCGCGACCTGCGAGGCGTTCGCGCTGGCCGAAGCGCTCGAACTCGACGCGCAGAAATTCTTCGACATCGCCTCGAAGGCTTCAGGCCAATGCTGGTCGCTGACCTCGTATTGCCCGTGGCCCGGCCCCGTTCCGGCCGCGCCGTCGAACCGCAATTACGAAGGCGGCTTCGCCGCGGCGATGATGCTGAAGGACCTGAAACTGGCGCAGGACGCCGCCGATTCAGTTGGGGCGGCCACGCCGTTGGGCGGCGCTGCAGAGGCGCTCTACAACGAGCTTGTCGAGCGCGGTTACGCCGGCAAGGATTTTTCCTTCATGCTCGAAATGCTGCGCGGCAAGCTCTAACCGATCAGGACGCGATTGAGCGCCGCCAACAGATCGCGCGGAGCAATTGGTTTCGCCAGCAGGGCATCGACCCCCGCCGCGCGCGCCGCTTCCGAATGCCTGCCGTCGGCGTGACCGCTCAGCATGACAATGCGGGCATGCGCGCACCGCGGATCGGCGCGCACCCGAGCCACGAACGTCAAGCCGTCCATTTCCGGCATGGTCTGATCGGCGAGGATGAGATCGGCTGGGCGGCTAGCCAGAAGCTTTAGCGCTTCGGCGCCGTTGGCCGCCTCCCGGATGGCGCTCACGCCGGCGCGTTCCAATGTCTTGCGCAACATGGCGCGCATCGGTTCGTGGTCCTCGACAATCAGAATGTCGAGCGCAGTGATCTCTGTCATTGCGCTTTATGCTCTGCGCCGCGGATCAAAAGCAAACGGCCGGAGCTTTCGCTCCGGCCGCCGCTTGTCGCCCTGTGTGAGCGTCTAGTACCGCGCGCGCACCGTGACGCCGTAAGTCTGTGGCTCGTTCGGGTAGATCACGAACGTTCCGCTTTGCAGCGGCGGCACGAAAGCGCCCACCATGTAGAACTCGTCGAACAGGTTGCGGCCCCAGAACTCGACCGACCAACGCTGATCTTCAGGACCGATGCCGATGCGGCCGTTGAAGATCGCATAGGAGTCGTTGTCGGTGCGGCCGAGCGGATCGCGGTTCAGCGTTTGCGTGCGGTACTCGCTGTTCCAACGGCCATCGAGGTAGAACAGAGCCCGCATCGTGGCCGTGACCGGCATCTCGTACTGGATCGCGGCAGTGGCGACCCATTCCGGCGCGAACGAGAACGGCGTGCCGGCGACGACGGTGTTCGGCGTCGGGTCGAGTGTGTTGAACACCACCGTGCTGTCATAATACGCGTCGTTGTAGGTCACGCCGCCCGACAGGGTCAGATTGTCGGTCGGACGTGTCGCCACTTCGAGTTCGACACCCTGAGAGATCGCCTCAGGAATGTTGCGGGTGATGAAGTTGAAGCCGTTGAAGGCGTTCAGCTGGTAGTCGTGAATCTCCTGGTAGTACGCCGTCAGGTTTAGCGTGGTTGAGCCGCCGAGGATGGTCGAGCGGAGGCCGAGTTCGTAGGAGTCCGTGAACTCCGGATCGAAGGCCAGTTGCCCGACGTTCAGACGGTTCGGATCGGCGATCAGATCGAGCGGCGTCAGGTCCGGCGTGATCGAGAAGCCGGAGCGATCGACGTTGAAGCCGCCCGCCTTGTAGCCGCGCGAGTAGCCGCCGTAGATCATGACGTCATCGCTCAAATGGTACGCCAGCGAAACCGTGCCGCTGAATTCGTCCTCCTCACTGCTGCCGTTCCACGTGCCGTTGGCGATCGGATTGATCGCCGGGTTGCACGCGATGTTCATCAGACCGGACGCGGCCGGACTGCCTTGCAGGACTTCGACGAAGCCGACGCGATCCGCCGCGCCGCCGAAGAATGGATCGGTGGCGATCTCCACGCCCTGCAGCGCCAAGCAAGAATTCGACGTGGAGTTCAGGTTGGCGGAGAGGTCCTTGGTCTCGTGGTTGTAAC
>CALBSY010000093.1 GCA_937967725.1 uncultured Alphaproteobacteria bacterium
GTGAGGATGGAAGAGGTAGGCTTCACCGCGAAGCGTGCGACGATCGGCTGTCCGCTTGAGATGCCGCCCAGAATGCCGCCGGCGGCGTTGGCGAGAAACACCGGCTTACCGTCGTTGCCGGCGCGCATTTCGTCGGCGTTCTCCACGCCGGTGAGCGCCGCCGCGCCGAAGCCCGCGCCGATTTCGACGCCTTTCACCGCGTTGACGCTCATCAGCGCGCCGGCGATCTCGGCGTCGAGCTTGCCATAAACCGGCGCGCCCCATCCGGCGGAAACGCCAGTCGCTTCCACCTCGATGACGGCGCCGACCGAATTGCCGTTAGCGCGGGTATCGTCGAGTAGCTTTTCCCATTGCGGCACGATCTGCGCGTCGGGCGCCCAGAACGGATTGTTCTCCACTTCGCGCCAGTCCCAGCGCGCGCGGTTGACGGCGATGGGGCCGATCTGCACAAGCGCAGCGCGGATCGTGATGTCATCGCCAAGCACGCGCCGCGCCACCGCGCCAGCCGCTACCCGCGCCGCCGTTTCGCGCGCCGAGCTGCGTCCGCCGCCGCGATAATCGCGCAGGCCGTACTTGGCGTCGTACACGTAATCGGCGTGGCCGGGGCGATAGAGATCGCGGATGTCGTCGTAGTCTTTACCGCGCTGATCGACGTTCTCGATCATCAGCGAAATCGGCGTCCCTGTCGTGAGCGGTCCCTCGGTGCGGTCGTCCTCGAACACGCCGGAGAGAATTTTCACTTCGTCCGGCTCGCGCCGCTGGGTGACGAAGCGGCTCTGCCCAGGCCTTCTGCGGTTCAGCCAATGCTGGATGTACGCGGCCGACAGCGGCAGGCCGGGCGGGCAGCCGTCGACGACGCAGCCGAGCGCGGGTCCATGGCTTTCGCCCCAAGTGGTGACGCGGAACAGATGGCCGAACGTGTTGTGGGACATATCGGCTCAAGGGCTTATATCGAGATCACGAAGAAGGGGAGCACGATTCCTTGTCCGGCGACGATCTCATTCCGCCTTCGCCCAAATACGATCCGGCCGGAACGCCGCCGCCGGACGATGCGGCGTTGTTCGCCGAGAGCGAACCGTTTGCGCTGTTCGCGCGCTGGTGTGTCGAGGCCAAGGCGAAGGAGCCGCACGATCCAAACGCCATGGCGCTGTCGACAGTGGATGCTGAGGGCATGCCGGACGTGCGCATGGTGCTGATGAAGGGCTTCGAGCAAGGTGCATTCGTGTTCTATAGCAACGCCGAAAGCGCCAAGGGTCAGCAACTCGCGGCGCACGCGCGGGCGGCGGTCTGCTTCCACTGGAAAAGCCTGGGCCGGCAGGTGCGCGCGCGCGGCGTGGTGGAGTTTGTCTCGGACGCGGAGGCGGACGCCTATTTCCAGAGCCGCGACCGCGGCGCGCGGCTGGGCGCATGGGCCAGCGCGCAATCGCGTCCGCTGGAGGATCGTCTGGCCCTGGAGAAGCGCATTGCCGAGTACGCGCTGAAGTATGGCGTCGGCGAAGTGCCGCGTCCGCCGTATTGGCGCGGTTACCGCCTCACCCCGCTCAGTTTCGAGTTTTGGCGCAACCGCCCGTTCCGGTTGCACGATCGCCTCGTGTTTACGCGCGAGAACGCGAGCGGGGGCTGGGTCAAGAGCCGCCTCTATCCTTAACCTTTGCTTCAAGCGGAATCGCCGAACCTCACGCCAGAGGAGGCGCTCGCGTGCGCGCGTTCGACATAGCGATTGCGGCGTTGGCGCTGCGGACCTCCGCGACGCGCCCGCCGCGGCATGAGCGCCGCCTCGTTCCCGCCATCGACGACGCGGGCCAGGCCACGCTCGATCGCAATGCCGTCGATCAGCGCCGCGCCGCACTCGCGGCATCGCTCTGGCCGGAGGCGCGGCCGTGTGCGGTGCGGGCGATCTAC
>CALBSY010000094.1 GCA_937967725.1 uncultured Alphaproteobacteria bacterium
CCGCATACTACTCGATCGGCCGCTCGTACTTCGCGGGGGCTGTCGCCGCCGCCGCGAAGAGTACGGCCTACGACGGCTACGTTGCGCTGGGGTGCGTCGTGCGCGGCGAGACCAGCCATTACGATTATGTATGCGGCGAGAGCGCGCGCGGGCTGATGGATCTGAGCGTCCGGGGCGGTCTCTCGATCGGCTACGGCATTCTCACCGTGGATACCTTGCCACAAGCGCAGGAGCGCGCCGATCCAGCGCGAGGCGACAAGGGCGGGGAGGCGACGCGCGCCTGCCTGGCGATGATCGCGCTCAAGCGGCGTTTCATCGAGACCGCGCAATGAAGAGCGCTGATATCGCAGCGCGGAGCGCGGCGCGGCTCGCCGCGGTGCAGGCGCTCTATCAGATGGAGGTCTCGGGCGCGTCCACGGCGGACGTGCTGGAGGACTTCCGCGCGGGCAAGCTGCCGAGAGAAACCGAAGCAACCTACGCCGATGCCGAAGGTGACGCGGAGTTGTTCAAAGTATTGATCGAGAAAGCGGTTGAGCGGCAAGCCACGCTTGATCGCGCAATCGCGCGTCATCTGAGCAAAGGCTGGCGGCTGGAGCGGATCGACGCGGTGGCGCGTGCGATTCTTCGTGCGGGGGCGGCGGAGCTGGAGCAGCGAAGGGACGTCCCCAAAGCGGTGGTTTTGGATGAATACGTTGAAATCGCCAACGCATTCTTCGATGGCCCAGAACCCGGCTTCATCAACGCCGCGCTGGAAGCGTGCGCGCGTGACTTGCGTTCAGAGGGCGAAAGCGCTTAAGCGCCGCCTACGATGTCCGCAGACGAATTTGAAGTGATCCGCACGTTGTTCGCACCGCTCGCCAGCGGAGAGAGCGCGCGTGGGCTGGTGGATGACGCGGCGGTACTTACGGCGCGCGGCGATCTAGTTGTGACCACAGACGCCATCGTCGAAGGCGTGCATTTCCGCCGCGAGGATCCGATCGAAACGGTCGCGAGCAAAGCGCTGCGGGTGAACGTTTCCGACCTGATTGGCAAGGGCGCGAAGCCGACGGCGGCGCTGCTGACGCTCGTTTGGCCGCAGGACCGCGCCGCCGGTGACATCGCGCAGTTCGCTGCTGGTCTGAAACGGGATTTGCAACATTTTGGCATGGCGCTGCTTGGCGGCGACACGGCTTCGACGCCGGGACCGCTCACCGTGTCGATAACAGCGTTCGGCGAACCGCTGGGGGAGCGCACCCCTTCGCGCGCCGATGCGCAGCCCGGCGAGGACGTGTGGCTGGTCGGCGGCGAAATTGGTTCGGCGTGGCTAGGGCTGCAATTGCTGACGGGCGCCATGAAGTTGGATGAGATCCGGCGAGGGCGTGACGAAGACGCCGCGCGCGCGGATTCGGAAGCGGCCGCGTCGCAAATGCCAGAGTATCTGACATTGCCTGGCGAGGTGTTCGACACTGAGGCCGCGTGGCTGATTTCGCTTTATCTGGCGCCGTTCGTCCGTCCCGAATGTGCGCCCATCGTTGCGCGTTATGCACGCGCGTCGATGGACGTTTCGGACGGCCTCCTAGCCGATGCAGGCAAGCTGGCGGCCGCGTCGAACGTGGCGCTCCGGATCGAGGCCAATGAGATACCGCTTTCGATTCCGGCGCAGCGCTGGACGCAAACCGGCGGCGACTTCCGCAAGCTAATCACTGGGGGAGACGACTACGTCGTGTTATTCACGGCGCCGTCCGAGTCTCGTGACGCGCTGCTGGATGCGGAGAAGGGCGCGGCGCTGCGGCTGACGCGCATCGGGGTTGTCGAAGCCGGAGAGGGCGTGACGCTGGTGGATCGGCAGGGCGGGCCGATACCCATTCCGGAAACGGGATATTCGCACCAGTTGGGCCGGTAACGCGCCGCTAACCAATGCGGCAGAGTCTCCGACATATGAAGAAGCGTCATGCCATGGCCCGCGCCGTCGCGGCGGCGATGATCGCCTCCACGTTGCTGGCGGGATTGGCGAACGCGGCGGGCGGCGGCAGCGATCACGGCAAGGCCAAGGAAGAGGCTGGAGAGGAGGGCGAACAGCTCTCGTCGCGGTCGATGGACGCACCCTACTTGGCTGTGCCGGTGGTGCGCGACGGACAACTGGTCAACTACTTGTTCGTGTCGATCCGGATCGAAATTTCCCCCAGCGTGGACCTTTGGCGCACGCGGGAACGGGCGCACTTCCTGCGCGATGCCCTGGTTCGGGCCAGCTACAGCGCCGATCTGGCCGATCCGGCGAACAACAACGCGCTGGATGAGGCGCGCGCCCTGGAAACGTACCGGGCGGCGGCGGTGGCGGCATTGGGTGAGCGTGCTGTGGGCGGGGTCAGCATCGTCGCCACCTATTCCAGCCAGGGTTCCGGCATCTGAATCCCGCTTGCAGGCCTGCCCTGCGCCAACGCCTCCATTGCGGTTTGTGGCGAGTTTTGGCAGTAAGCCGCGCGACCTGAGGGGGAAGCGCATCCGCAGACGGACTGTCGCGGGGCGGCCAACCCAAATTCCCCAACCCGGCGCTGCGCTCGAAGCTGCGGCGCCACAGGACGATAGATCATGAGCAACGACTTTATTCTTTGGCTCGTCGTGGCCAGCGGCGTCGTCGCCGCCATCTACGGCTGGCTGGAAACCCAGAGCATCACCAAGGCGAGCGCGGGCACTGACCGCATGAAGGAAATCGCCGCCGCGATTCAAGAGGGCGCGCGCGCGTATCTGAACCGCCAATACTCGACCATCAGCATGGTCGGCATTGGCGTTGTCATCGTGCTTGGCATCGCCTTCTGGCCGACCTGGCAAATCCCGGTCGGCTTCATCATTGGCGCGATCCTGTCGGGCGCCGCGGGCTTCATCGGCATGAACGTGTCGGTGCAGGCGAACGTCCGTACAGCGGAAGCGGCGCGCACTTCGCTGGCCGGCGGTTTGCGCATGGCGTTCAAGGCGGGCGCGGTGACGGGCATGCTGGTGGCCGGCGGCGCGCTGTTCGGCGTGGCGTTCTACTACCTGATCCTCACCCAGCTGATGGGCCTCGAGCCGACCAGCCGCACGGTGGTCGACTCGCTGGTGGCGCTCGGCTTCGGCGCGTCGCTGATCTCGATCTTCGCGCGCTTAGGCGGGGGCATCTTCACCAAGGGCGCCGACGTCGGCGGCGACATGGTCGGCAAGGTCGAAGCTGGCATCCCGGAAGACGATCCGCGCAATCCCGCGACCATCGCGGACAATGTGGGCGACAACGTCGGCGATTGCGCGGGCATGGCCGCGGACTTGTTCGAAACCTACGCGGTGACGGCGGTCGCGACGATGGTGTTGGGCTCGATCCTGTTCCGTGAAGCGACCGAAGTGGCGGATGTGATGTTGCTGCCGCTGGCGATCGGCGGCGTGGCGATCCTGGCCTCGATCATCGGCACGTTCTTCGTGCGCCTTGGCCCGTCCAACAACATCATGGGCGCGCTCTACAAAGGCTTGCTTGCGGCCGGCGTGCTTTCGGCGGCCGGTTTGGCGGCGGCGATCCAGGTGACGGTTGGGTGGGGCCCGATCGCGTCGAGCCTCGGTTCGACGTCGGACCTCTACGGCGTCACCGGCGCCGACTTGTTCATCTGCGGCGTGATCGGCCTGTTGGTGACGGGCGCGATCGTGTGGATCACCGAGTACTACACCGGCACCGGCTTCCGTCCCGTGAAGAGCGTCGCTGAAGCCTCCAAGTCGGGTCACGGTACAAACGTGATCCAAGGCTTGGCGGTTTCGATGGAATCGACCGCATTGCCGGCGCTGACTATTGTCGCGGGCATTGTC
This sequence comes from uncultured Alphaproteobacteria bacterium, assembly GCA_937967725.1. Taxonomy (GTDB): domain Bacteria; phylum Pseudomonadota; class Alphaproteobacteria; order Caulobacterales; family Aquidulcibacteraceae; genus Vitreimonas. The sequence goes on from CALBSY010000094.1 coordinate 3,802, forward strand.
GCGACGTTCACGCTGGCCGGCCTGTTCGGCATCGCCATCGCGGTAACGACCATGTTGTCGGTTGCCGGCATCATCGTTGCGCTCGATGCGTTCGGTCCGGTGACGGACAACGCCGGCGGCATCGCTGAAATGTCGGACCTGCCGAGCGATGTGCGCGTCACCACCGACGCGCTCGACGCGGTTGGCAATACGACCAAGGCGGTGACCAAGGGTTATGCCATCGGCTCTGCTGGCCTGGGCGCGCTGGTTCTGTTCGCGGCCTACTTCGAAGATTTGCGTTACTACGCGGCGCATCCAGGCGAGTACCGCTTCTTTGAAGGCGTCACGCCCGACTTCGCGCTGAACAATCCGTACGTGATTGTCGGCCTCTTCATCGGCGGCCTGCTGCCGTATCTGTTCGCCGGCTGGTCGATGACCGCCGTGGGCCGCGCTGCGCAGCAAGTGGTCGAAGAAGTCCGCCGCCAATTCCGCGAGATCAAAGGCATCATGGAAAAGACCGCCAAGCCCGATTACGGACGCGCGGTCGATATCCTGACCCGCGCAGCGATCAAGGAAATGGTGGTGCCGTCGATGCTGCCGGTGTTGGCTCCGGTCGCGCTCTTCTTCGCTGTTTGGGCGATCGGCGGTCAAAGCAATGCGCTCGCGGCGCTCGGCGCGATGCTGGTTGGCGTCATCGTGACGGGCCTGTTCGTGGCGATTTCGATGACGTCAGGCGGCGGCGCGTGGGACAACGCCAAGAAGCTGATCGAAGAAGGCCATCACGGCGGCAAGGGCTCGGAAGCCCACAAAGCCGCGGTGACGGGCGACACCGTCGGCGACCCCTACAAGGACACCGCGGGTCCTGCCGTGAACCCGATGATCAAGATCACCAACATCGTGGCGCTGCTGCTGCTCGCGATCCTCGCGCACTAGGCGGGAGCGAAGCCAAACAACAAAGCCCGCGGCGAGCCGATCCCCGCGGGTTCGTGCTGTCATAGAGGGGCGGATTATTCGCGGCCG
>CALBSY010000095.1 GCA_937967725.1 uncultured Alphaproteobacteria bacterium
ATGTGAACATGGTCATGTACGACCCGTGCACGGCTCTCGTCCTCGAGCCTGACGTGCCAACCGTCGCCAGCGCTGCGAATGCACTAAAATATGCCGGCTCCGCCGCTCAGAAGGACGAGCATCTCACGGCCATCGCCGGTGGCGAGCGGGTGTTCGCGTTCGCGCAGGCCGAGCCGAAGAGCCGCTGGTCGCTGAACGATGTCGCCACAACGGCGAAGAAGGATGGCGCCGGCTACACGCTTTCCGGCCACAAAGCCGTGGTGCTGGGCGCGCCTCAGGCCGATTACCTGCTGGTCACGGCGCGCACCGCCGGCGCTCAGCGCGACGCCAAGGGCGTATCGCTTTTCCTTGCGCCAAAGAACGCCAAGGGCGTGTCCACGCGCGATTATCCCACCATGGACGGCACGCGCGCTTCAGAGGTCTATCTGGAAAACGTCTCCCTCGGCGCCGAGGCGCTGCTCGGCGAGGCCGGCGCGGCGCTGCCGCTGATCGAGCGCATCGTGGACGAAGCGAACGCCGCCTATTGCAGCGAAGCTGTCGGTTGCCTGCGCATGATGCACCAGCTCACGCACGAATACGCCAAGACGCGCAAACAGTTCGGCCGCGCTATCGGCGAATTCCAGGTGATCCAGCACCGCCTCGTCGACATGTTCATGTCGGTCGAGGAGAGCGTCTCCATGGCGCTGCTGGCCACGCTCAAACTGGACGCCAGCGATGAAGAGCGCGCCAAGGCCGTCTCAGCCGCGAAAGTCTCGATCGGCAAGCACGGCCGTTTCGTCGGGCAAAACGCAGTGCAGACGCACGGCGGCATGGGCGTCACTGACGAAATGCGCGTCGGCCACTACTTCAAGCGCGTCACCATGCTGGACAGCACATTCGGCAATGTCGACTACCACCTGAAGCGCTACGCCGCGCTCACGCGCGCCGCCGCCTAGGCGCGTACTCGGGGTCGGCACAGGCGGCGATCGTTGGACCGCCGCCGGCCGCGCATGGTTACGATGCGACCGAAATGTTCGGACGCCGTTGGTAGTACAGCGCCGTCAGATTGACATTATTGACATCGCTCACGGCGCGCTCGGTTTTCTGCCGTACGCAACTCCGGATCGCGCCGCGCTCGGCCAGCGTCATCGGCCCGGCGCGTTCGCCGCATGCCGAATTGGCGGCGAATTCGATGCGGCCTAACATCGTGCGCGCGCCGGCCTGGTCGTTCAGATCAAGTTCGGCGAAGGCGATGCGTTGTGGCGCACGCTCCAGATCAGCCGCGGCTGCCGGCGCGAGCGCCATCAGGCCGAAGGCGGCGGCTGAAGCGAGGGTGAGGAGGATGGGGCGTTGCATGCTTGCTTCTCCCGTGTGGTCGCGGAATGCGACCTCGCCATTGGCAGTGATTTTTCCCGTCCCCGCAGTTACGCCCGTCACCATGCCGCCATCGCCATGTCCGAATCCGGCGAGACTAGACGGCCAAAACAGCCCATAGTCCGCCTATGCCGGACGCAGAAACCTGCCACGCCGCCTGCGAAGCGAAGGACCGCCGGTTCGACGGGCGTTTCTATGTGGGCGTCACCTCGACCGGCATCTACTGCCGCTGCATCTGCCCTGCGCGAACGCCCAAGCCGCAGAACCGCACCTTCTGGCCCTCCGCCGCCGCGGCTGAAGCGGCGGGTTTCCGCCCCTGTCTCATCTGCCGGCCCGAACGTGCGCCGGGCCTTGCGCCGATCGACGCGCCGGCGCGCCTTGCGGCGGCCGCTTACGCGCGCATCGAAGCGGGCGCGCTGGAGGAGCAAGGGCTCGAAGCGCTCGCCGGCGAACTTGGCGTCACTTCGCGCCATCTGCGCCGGGTAATGAATGCGCAGTTTGGCGCGAGCCCGATCGAGATTGCCCAGACCGGGCGCCTGCTCGCTGCGCGCCGCTTGCTCAACGAAACCGCGCTGCCGGTAACCGAAATTGCCTTCGCATCCGGCTTTCGGTCGTTGCGGCGATTCAACGCGACGATGAAGGATCGCTACGGCGCGCCGCCGACCAAGATGCGCGGCCGCAAGGCGATCGAACGCGGCGAGAGCTTCACTGTGAGCCTGTCGCCGCGCGGAGATTACAACATCACGCCGGCGCTCGACTTTCTGCGTATGCGCGCGCTGCCAGGCGTGGAGCATGTCGACGCGACCCGCTACGTCCGCACGCTGAAGCTGGGCGACGCGTTGGGCTGGATCGAGCTCACCATGGGGCCGAAGGGCCTAATGCTGACCTTGTCCGAGAATCTCGCGCCGCATCTGCGCCCATTGGTCGCCAACGTGCGCGGCGCGTTCGATCTGGACGCAGAAATGGTCGCGGTCGACGCGCACCTCGCCGGCGACAAGAACCTGGCGCGGGATGTCAAGCGCGAGCCAGGCGTGCGCGTGACCGGCGCGTTGGATGGGTTCGAAACCGCGATCCGCGCCGTGCTTGGCCAGCAAGTCACGGTAATTGGCGCGCGCACGCTGACGCAGCGTTTGGTGGAAGCCTTTGGCCAGCGCGCCGCGGGTTTTCAACCGCCAAGCGGCGCCGCGCTTTCTCACGCCTTTCCCGAACCCGCCGATCTGGCGAACGCCGGCGCCGCCGCCATCGCCAAGATTGGTTTGCCGAAGAAACGCGCGGAAACCCTGCACCGGCTCGCCGTGGCGAGCGCCGAAGGCGAGCTCCCTCTCGCGCGCGGCGCCATCGCGGCGGGGCGCGCGGCGCTCGCGGAGATCCCCGGCATCGGCCCGTGGACGATCGAGTATGTCGCCATGCGCGCGCTCGGCGATCCGGACGCCTATCCGGCAACTGACATCGCGCTGACCAACGCGCTCGGCCGCAAGGGCGAGACGCTCCACCATTTGAAACCCTGGCGCGCCTACGCGGCCATTCGCCTGTGGCGGCGCGGCGCCAAGAAAGGACTGCGTCCATGATCTCGGTCATTCATGGCTCGCCGGGGGGCAAGTTGACGCTGATTTCGAACGGCGAAGCGCTGACTCATTGCGAATTCGAGGCGCTTAAGTATCCGGCG
>CALBSY010000096.1 GCA_937967725.1 uncultured Alphaproteobacteria bacterium
GCCCACGCTCTCCCCCACTTGCGGGCGCTGGCTGCCAGCGCCCCGGAGACGGGTGGATCGGAAAGCTCCGATCCGATGGTTCTCATGAGACGCCGAAACCGTTAACGACGCGTTGAGGAAGCGGAACGTCACGTAAAATTCGCAACTGGAGCCCGCCGATGCCGATCTACGCCCTGGCCGACGCCGATCTTGAGGTCGAAGACGAGAATGCGTTCTGGGTGGCGCCGAGCGCGGTGCTGATCGGGCGGATCGTGCTGGAGAAGAACGCGTCGGTCTGGTTCGGCGCCGTGCTGCGCGGCGACAACGAACCGATCGTGGTTGGCGAGAACTCAAACGTGCAGGACGGCTCGATCCTGCATACTGACATGGGCGCGCCGCTCACGATTGGGCGGGACGTCACGATCGGGCACATGGCCATGCTGCATGGCTGCACCATTGCGGATACCTCGCTGATCGGCATCAAGGCGACGGTGCTGAACCATGCGACGATCCCAAGCTATTGCCTGATCGGCGCGCACGCGCTTGTGACCGAGCGCAAGAGTTTCGAGGAAGGCCACCTGATCACCGGCGCGCCAGCGCGGGCGCAACGTGCGTTGGACGAGCCACAGAAGCAGCTGATCCAGTTCTCGGCAGCGCACTACGTCGACAATTGGAAGCGCTATAAGCGCGATCTGAAGCCCAGCCGGCTCGGATAGCCCCTAGCGCAAGCGGACGGATAAGCTATCTATTGCGCGGAGCGCTGGAGGCGTGTCGTGCGGGTGGTGAGGGCCGACAGGCTTGGACCGGTGCGGGATGTCGCGCTTTCGCTTGGTATCGATATCGCGCCTCAATTGGCGGCGATGGATCTTAGCATCGACGACATCGCTCCCGGTTCGCCCAAATACATCGACGCCAGCAAAGTCACGCGCCTGCTTGAGCGTTGCGTCAAACTCTGCAAGGCGCCGGACTTTGGCCTGCGGGTCGGCGAGGCGCAGGACATCAGCGTGCTGGGTCCGATCGCGCTGGCGCTGGTGCACGCGCCTTCTGCGCGGAGCGCCATCGAGGTGGCGCAGCGTAATCTGCCGCTCTTGAGTCTGGCGTGGCGGGTGGAGACAGGGCCGTTCGCGGACGCGAAGGACTGCACGTTCATCGCTATGCGGCCGACAGTGCGGCGCGGGGTTCAGGTGCAATCCACGGAACGGGTCATGGTGTTTCTGCACCGCCTGTTCGGCTGGGTGACGGCGCGGCATTACGAGCCGGCGGCAATCTGGTTACAGCATCAGCCGGTGTCGCCGCCGGCGCGGTATGAGGCCGCGTTTGGCGTCCTGCCTCGCTTCAACATGCCGGAGAACGGCCTGGCGATTAGCGACAGCCAACTCGACGCCGTCGATTCAATGCGCAATGAGCGGCTGTTTGAGATCGGCAAGGTTTACTTGGAGCGCGAGTTTCCGTTGCCGAGCGAGGACATCGCCGATCAGGTGCGCATCTTATGCGAGCGGGCGCTTTTGGCCGGAGAATGTACGCAGGTGAGCGTGGCGGGGACGCTGGGCCTGCATGAACGTACGCTGCAGCGGCGGCTGCAGGGGCGCGGCGTAACCTTCGAACAGATCAAGGATGAGGCACGCCAGGAATTGGCTGCGCGCTATCTGGCCCGGCCCGACATGTCGGTTTCGCAGGTTTCAGATCTGCTGGGCTATGCCGAATCAAGCGCCTTCAGCCGCAGCTGCCAGCGTTGGTTCGGCGCGGCGCCGACCGCGGTGCGGCGGCGGTTGCTTGGCGCAGCTGCTGCCTGAGGACGCCGCGGTGCGCCCGGTGTCGCGTGCTGACAGATTTCTGTCCGATCAAGGCGAGCCCAGCCGGAGCGCGGGCAAATAGAACTCCTCCACACGCAAGGAGATTGGTGTGGACGACGCCACGGCAACAGCCGACGCGCCGAGCGAGGTATCACGCGAGGCGCGCACGGCTAAGGATTTCACGGACAGACACGGTGCGGGCATACTCAAGAAGATGATCGAAACCTACTGGCGCGAGCACGGCTATGAGGTCGAGGTGTTGCTGGTGCCGGCGGCGTTCACGCCCGCGCTGCGGGCGGCGCGTTACGATTTGCGCAGCCACATGCTGAACGGAATGCCGCGGAACCCGCTCAAAGACCCAGTCGACTAGACCGGCGAACGGCCTTCACTTGGTCACGAGCGCGGCCTAAACGTGCGGTAATGACCGACACGCCGCCAGAGCCGCCTGATCCAAGCGCGCCGCCCCCGCCGGCGCCCGCGCCTGCGTCGACGCCTGACGCCCTGCAGTGGCCGCGCTGGACGCCGATTGCGGTGGCCGTCGCCGCCGCGATTGCGCTGGTCGTGGCGATCGTGGCGATGCGCGGTTTCTCAAACGATGCGCAGGACGACGCTTTCACCGTGCAGCCCTATGCGCCGCAGGTCGAACTCATCACCGCCCGCGAAGGCGTGATGGCGCACGAGCAGCCTGATGCGAACAGTCCAGCTGTGGTGATGTTTGGCGAAGGCGTGACGCTCAACGTCACCGGACGCGTGTCGCGCGGATTAGGCGGCGAATGGTACGTGGTGACGTGGAACGAGCGCACAGCCTACGTGCGCCAGCAAGACGCTGTCGCCGGCAGCGGCGCGCCGCCCGCGCCCGAAGTGCGCGAGGAAGAAGAACCGGAAGAGGACTTAGAAGAAGAGAAGGAAAAGACGCCGGCGGATGATCCGGGTGAGGATTTGGACGTTTTCGAGCCGCCGCCCACTGCGTCCTACGGACTGAGCATCTCGGACGTGAATTGGGTGCGCGAGCCAAGCGCGCGCGACTTCGCGCGTTATTACCCGGAGAACGCGCTCGAGAACGGCATTTCGGGCCGCGTGACTCTGGATTGTCTCATTGCGCAAAACGGGCGGTTGGATTGCTCAGTCGTGCATGAAACGCCCGGCGGTCACGGCTTCGGACGCGCGGCGATGAGCATTTCGCGGCAGGTGCGTGTGCATCCGCGTCTGCCTGATGGCGGATCGGCGGCTGGTCGCAGACTGGAGCTACCGTTGGCGTTCCGCGCCGGCTGACGGCGCCATGTTATGCGCGCGGAACGAAACCCCGGCGCAGCCATTGAGACCTCGAGGGAAGCTTAGGGTCTCGTTCCATGAAATTGATCGCCATCGTCGCGCCGCTCGCCTTGCTTGTCGCCTGCTCGCCGCCTGCGCAACAGGGAGAGACGCCCGCCGTGGCCATGAGCGCGGAGACGCGCGCCAACATGGAGCGCGTCAACCAGGCGCGGTTCCTGGCGCCGCCCGGTCCGCGCCGCGGCGCGGACGCATCTGCCGTCGCATCGAACGCGCCTGGCGCGGTGACGGACGCGGATCCGCAGGCGACGCCGCCAAGCGCCGCGGCGGCTATCGAGGCGGCGGTGCCGGATGACATAGAGTATGACGCTGGCCTCGTGCGCATCAAGGTGTTGCTCGACCGCGCGCACTTCTCGCCGGGCGTGGTGGATGGCTACGACGGCGACAACGTGCGCAAAGCGGTGTCGGCATATCAAGCCGCGCACGGTCTGGAGGTGACCGGCTTGGCCGACGATGCGCTGCTGACGCGCTTGGAGCTGGCGGACGCTTCGCCCGCGCTGGTGGCTTACGTGATCACGCAGGAGGACGTGGCGGGGCCATTCGTGGACGTGCCGAGCGGTTTGGACGAAATGGCGCGGCTTGACCGCCTAGCCTACGAAGACGCGGCTGAGGCGATTGCCGAGAAGTTTCATATGGATGAGGACCTGCTGCGCACGCTGAATCCAAACGTGGACTTCACCAGCGCGGGTACGGAAATCGTTGTCGCCAATGCGGGCGGCGAATTGAACGGCGCCGTGGCTTCGATCGAAATCGATACGCGCGAGCAAGCGGTGCGTGCGTTCAACGAGGCAGGCCAATTAATGGCGTTCTATCCCGCGACCGTCGGGAGTGCGTCAGCGCCGTCGCCATCCGGCACGCATTCAGTGCGCGGCGTGGCTTTCGACCCGACGTATCGTTACGACCCGTCGCGGTTGCCGACCTTCGGAGATCAAGGCCACGGCGCGGTGACCATCGCCGGCGGACCGAATAATCCGGTGGGGGCGGTGTGGATCGCGCTCAGCGCCGATACCTATGGCATTCATGGCGCGCCGGAGCCGCAACTGGTCAGCAAGACAGCGTCCCACGGTTGCGTGCGGTTGACGAACTGGGACGCGATTGAGCTGGCGCACGCCGTTTCAGCCGGCGTTGAAGTGCGGTTCACATCGGGTACGGGATTGGCGCGTGGAAGCGCAGAGCGCGGCTGATCACCAGCGCCGGACACGGCCTGTATCGATGTGGACGAAATCCGAGGCTTCGTAATAGCCGACCCCGCCTGCCTGCATGGCGATGGCGGCGTCGCGCAGCCGCGGCAGGTCGACCCCGCCGACACGAATGTCGATAGCGCGGCCGTCCATATGTAGGCTGCGCGAAGCAACGCCGTTGGAATTGGCCGCCAGCGCCGCGTTGGTGGCGGGGGAGCGGTAACCGGAAATGATCTGGAACGGCGCCGAAGCGCCGATATCGCCGCGGAGCCGATGCAGCTGATCCACGAGGCGCGGATCGATGTCGTGCTCGTCGCCGGAGCGATGATCACGCATCACACGCTTGATGGCGGCCATGGCGTCCGGGATGTAGTCGCCGGCTTCCCAATAGGCGCCGGCGAAGGTGTCGCCGGTGTGCGTGTTGACGAAGGAGAGCAACCGCGCGTCGCGCGCCGGCGCGGGCGCAGCTGCCGGCGTCGCGCCGGTGGCCGGCCGCAGCAACACCGCGCCGCCGCCTGCTACAAGCGTGCCATTGAGCAGCGCGCCGCCAGCGAATTTGAGCAAGTTCCGTCTGTTCATTGTCCGCCCTGATCCACAGCGTTGAGCGTGTTGTGCCGTTCCGCTGCGACGACAGTGAGGCGATGCGGCGCCGATCGGCGGATGGGAACCTGGCTTGTGGGCCTTGGGTTGCGGTAGCATGGCCCGCGTCCTTGCCCTTGCATGCGTACTCGGCGGATTGGCGTATGTCGGCATGCGTGATCCGCAGCCGCGTGAAGCGCCGCCTGCATCTTCGCCAAGCCTACAGCAGCCGCAACCCATACGGATTTCCGCGGCTGTGCCTGTGCGCCGAGCCGCACTCATCGTTCCCGTCGCCGGCGTGACGCGCACGGCGCTCGACGACACATGGGGTCAGGCGCGCTCGGCGGGGCGGCGGCATCAGGGCATCGACATTCTCGCGCCGCGTGGGCGCGCGGTGGTCGCGGCGGTGGATGGGCGCATCGTCAAATTATTCGACAGCGCGCGCGGCGGCGTCACCATCTATCAGTTCGATGAGAGGGAGCGGTACGTCTATTATTACGCGCACTTGGAATCGCGCGCGCTCGGATTGAACGAAGGCGACCGCGTGCGGCAGGGCGACATTATCGGCTATGTCGGCTCAAGCGGAAACGCGCCGGTGCCGCATTTGCATTTCGAGATCGCGCGGTTGGGCGCAGAGCGCCAATGGTGGCGCGCCGAGGCGGTCAATCCATATCCCTATTTGTTGGCGGGGCAGACGCCGGCCTAATCCTTTCAGCAATCAAACGCGAGGCGCCCATGAATCCCTACAGAACCCTGGCTATCATGCTTGCGATCAACGCGGTGGTGATGTTCGTGCTCACGTACGCCTTGATCGCCGAGCCAGCGCACCTGCTCCCCAATATCAACAGGATTTATATGGCGGTGATCATGGTGCTCGCCATGCTGATCCCAATGATGTTGCTGATGTGGAAGATGTATCCCGACAAAAAGCGCAACTTCGCTATTCTCGGCGTGGCCGTGATCGGTGTCATCGTTATTTTCGGATTGATGCGTACGCAGACGCCGGTCGGCAACGCGCAGTTTCTGCGTTCAATGATCCCGCATCATTCGAGCGCTATCGTCATGTGCGAGGAAGCGTCGATCTCCGATCCGGAGATCCTCACGCTGTGTGAAGAGATCGTGGCGGCGCAACGGCGCGAGATCGCCGAGATGCAGACGATGCTGGAGCGCTATTAGCGCGCCGGCTCAGCGCGCAGTGGTCCGTTCCAGACCTTGCCGATGCGAACGTCGATCTCGGGGCCGAGATTGAACCAGGCAAAACGGTCGCGCGTGGCGTCGATGACGACGAAACGATCGCCACGCTCAAGCGTCTGTGAAAGCGTGTTGCGGATTACGCCGGCCGAGAAGCGGGTGCGCACGAGCCACAGCCCAGGCGCGAGATCGGCGACGGCGCCCATGCTTTCCAGCGCGGCCATGAACGCGTTCCATGATCCGGACACGATCTCGGCATGCACGAACACGTTTGCGGCCTCAGCCTGGCTGTCGTTGCTGGGGCGCGGCGGCGTGCGCAGGCCCCTCAGCGCGAGCACTTTGCGCGCTTCAGTCCAGTCGCCGTCGGGCTTATCGGACACCAGAGTCGTCGGGCGCACGCGGCCTTCGGCGAGGAAACGCGCCATCTGCTCGATCGGATATGGGCCGAACGCTTTGCCGCGGACTTGCACCCACCACTTGGCGGTGGACACAGTCGTGGTGGGAGTGGCGACGTCGCTCACGGCTTGTGCTCCGTTTCAAGACGGACGCGCACTCGCGCCTCCGACGAAACGGAACGGCTGCAATCGCCGTGCCGGTTAAGTTGTAGGGTTTCGTTAAGTCTGTTTGCGCGGTTCGAAGTCGATGGCGAAGCCGGTTTCGGTGAGCCGGGCGACGCGGCCGTAAACGTTGCCGACACGCACCCACACGCCGATCAAGGGCGGCGGGCGCGTGGACTTTATGGTTATGCCGGCCAAAGAGAAGTCGAGCACTTCGCCCTCATAGGTCTCGCCAGTCTCGAATTCGAGGCGGACATGGTGGGCGCCGTCGCGGATGGTAGGCCGGACCGGCTCTTCGATGCCTAAGTCGCGGTTAAGGACCAGCGTCAGCTGTTCGGCCATTTTCTCGCGTTTGTGCGCGCTGAAATCGAAGATGATGGCGACTTCGTCGTCGCCGCACTTACGCGCCACCTTACCGGAGACGCGGCCGAGGCCATCGAGGTAGACCACCACGCGCTCCCCGACCTGCGGCAGTTGGGTGGCGGCGAGCCGGACATCGCCCGGCGAGATGTCGGCGGTGCGGCAGTCGTGCTCACGCCCAAACGGATCGAGCAGCCGGCCGGTGAGGGAGATGGGCATGCGCCGGAAGCGGCGACGGTCACGCAGTCCGACTTGGGCGGCAGTGAGCCTGCGGGCGGCGCCCGCCAGGTCGATCTTTTCGGCGGCGTTGCTCATGCGCCTATGAATGCGCCCTTCATCGTAAACGTTTACTTAAGCTTTGACCGTGGGGCAGGGGTTGGCGCCGCCGGTGCGGCGCGCGATGGTTGACGAAATCAAAAGGGAAGAGACGTGGCCGAAAGCGAAGATAAAGCGGCGTTCGATTATGTGATCGTGGGCGCAGGGTCGGCAGGTTGCGTCCTGGCAAACCGGCTAAGCGAAGATCCGGATGTAACGGTGGCGCTGCTTGAAGCGGGTGGGCGCAACAATTCGCTGTTGGTGAAGATGCCGGCGGGCGTTGGCCAGCTGATCGCCAACAAGGGCGCGACCAATTGGGGTTTCGACACCGCGCCGCAAAAGCATCTCGATGGGCGGCGGTTGTATCAGCCACGCGGACGCGGCTGGGGCGGATCGTCCGCCATCAATGGCATGATCTACATTCGCGGGCACGCGCGCGACTACGATCAGTGGCGGCAGATGGGGCTCACGGGCTGGGGCTACGCGGACGTCCTCCCTTACTTCAAGCGCGCGCAGGACCATGAAGACGGCGCCGATGCGTGGAATGGCGAAGGCGGACCGCTGAGCGTAACGCGCGGACCTCCGGGGGACCCGATCTACAAAGCGTTCATTCAGGCGGGGCGTCAGGCCGGTTATCCGGTCACACGCGACTTTAACGGCTATCAACAAGAAGGCGTGGGACCCTATCATCTCACCATTCGCGACGGCGAACGCTGCAGCGTGGCGCTGAGCTATCTGGCGCCGGTACTCGATCGGCCAAACCTGCGTGTGCTCAGTAATGCGCATGCGGGACGCGTTGTGCTCGAGAACAGGCGGGCCGTTGGCGTCGAATTCTCGGCTGGTCCCGGCAAGCCAACACAAACAGTGCGAGCGAAGCGCGAAGTGCTGTTGACTGCAGGCGCTTTCCAATCGCCGCATCTGCTGCTGCTTTCCGGCATCGGGCCGGCCGATGAACTGAAGCAGGCCGGCGTCACCGTGGAGGTCGACGCACCCGAGGTTGGCAAGAACCTGCAAGATCACCTGGATGTTTGCGTCATCTACGAGATGACGAAACCGATCTCGATGTACTCAAAAACCAAAGGCCTGAAGCAGCCGATGATCGGGCTGCAATACCTGTTGGCGAAGCAAGGTCACGGGCGAACCAATCACTTGCACGCTGGCGCGTTTCTCAAGACCCGCGGCGAACTGGATCGGCCCGATATCCAACTGCACCTGGTCAACGCTGTAATGTTGGATCATGCGCGGGT
>CALBSY010000097.1 GCA_937967725.1 uncultured Alphaproteobacteria bacterium
GATCCTTCGAGGGCGACCCTATCCACCCAATATAGTTAGGGAAAACGGCGGGCTGATGACCCCCAGCTCTCCTCAGCACTTTGAATGCTTGGCCGCGATCCCTTACAAAAACGTTCACCACCCGAGTGCCCGGTCGGGCAATACGACCATAGCAAGGATGGGGCCGCAAGCGGAGGAGTCTCCCTCCAGGCGGCCTTTCGGGCCTGAATAGCCGTTCACCACGCGAGTTTGGTTCGTTGGCTTTACGGTCGGTCGGCGCTGGACATGGCCCTCCGGCGTCGGCGGGTCAAGAACCCTCTTGGTCTCCCCCCTCATCGGGAACACGAGTGCGCATCCTCCGCCGGATGTCTCGCTCCTGGCGACCGTCATCGGCGTCCCTCACCGCCCCGTAGAGCCCTTCCAGATAGGCCAAATCCCATGCCGTAATCGTTGTTGGTCGATTTGTTTCGCCCCCGAACAAATTCAGGATAGTCGTGTAATTCACGGTATCCGCGTCAGGATCGAGTTGAGCGAGCACAACCATGGCAACGTAATCAGCCACCGAACCAAACCGAATTCCGTCGATACGGCGCGCGTCAATGATGACTAAGACGCGATCGAAATCCTCGCGTGTCCCCCTGCCCAGCCGGCCGATGCTTCGGACCGTCGTCTGTTCACCCTGACGCACCTGGAACCCATCCGAAGTGACCGACCGGCTGACGTGCCACCATCGTACGGCGCGCGGTGTTTCAGCGAACGCTTCGAGCGCCTCACGACCACGCGTGTTGCCAGCGCGATTGCGGCGCGAAACAAGCGTGCCGTGATGGCGGACGATATCCGCCGCCAACGCGTCGGAGTCCTCGGTTACAAAGATCATCGCATTGGGCCGACAACCCGGTTCCCCGACCTCGAGGCCAACCTGGTGCGCTATCAGAGCAATCCGATCAATCAGGGCCTGGGCATATCGCGTCCGCATGCCAGCAACGCCCGGACAAATCGATCGATCCCAACGCCCAAGTTGGCCAACCTGTCCGGCGACGGAGATTTCACCTACGAAACTCCGCACCATGTCGTCGAGCGCTGGGGCGGTAACCACGACAATCTCCGTCGACGGCTCCTCCTCCGTCGGCGGTTCTGCGGACTGCTGAGCGTGGGCCGGTTTCACAAGAACGATGGCGATCAGCGCCGCCATGATGACGGCGCCCAGAGGAGGTTTCGTGAAATGCATATCCGTGCCGTTCGCTTCTGAACGCTAACCTAATTCCGCATCATGCTGCGTACGATCTGGCGCTCCTGATCCCTTGTACTGCGCGCGTCCTCCGCAGAGCGGTACAGCCCTTCAAGGTATTCGGCGTCCCAGGAAGTTAGACGATCGGCCCTGAACTCCGCGCTATCGGAAAACAGATTCAGGATGCTCGGCTGGGACACGACGTCGGCGGACGCATTGATTTGGGCCAGGGTGACCATCGCTACGTAATCGGACAGCGCGCCAACATCGACGTTGCGAACTTTATTCGCATCAATGACGATAATCACACGGGCGAGATTCTCCGTCACACCACCGCGCAGCCGCGACATATTACGCACGCGGACCGAGTTCGTGTACGCGCCTGCGGCTTGCTGGTCCCGCTCCCGCTCCTGCGCCTCTTCAGTTTGTTCGTTGGGGTCCACCGCCGATTGCACTTGATCACGATGGGCCGACGATTGTCTGTCGCGTCCGGCTGTAAAGCCATCGGCCGCCGTGACGCTGACATGCCACCAGCGTACCGCGCGCGGCGTCTCGGCGAACTCCCGCAATGCGTCTCCGCCAAGGGAATTGCCAGACTGGCCATCCCCAGACACTAGACTTGTCCGGCCGGCCAATTGACTCGCGAAACCATCGGCGTTCTCAGTGAAAAAGATCAGCACATTGGGGCTGCACTCCGGTTCTCGCACGGTGACTACCACCGCGTGCGCAACCAGCCCGATGCGGTTGTTCATCACACGAGCCTGTTCGGCCTGCATGCCGGCAACTCCTAGGCACAACGGGCCGTTCCAACGGGGCATGATGCGCCCGCGTCCTACCGGCGTCGTTAGTTCGCTCACAAAAGAGCGGACCTGGTACGCATCACTTTCTGCGGGTGGGCGGACAATAACCTCTTCGTTGTCCTGCGACACATTTTGGGCGTGGGCGAAAGTCACCGCCTGAAGCGCTGCCACAGCCACAAAGAACTTAATGAACCTCATCCTTCCCTCCCACACTACCAAGTTTTCGCGTCTTGGCGATGTTGGGCGTCAAGCGCCGCCCTCCGGCAGCTCGCGCTTCTCGTAAACCAGGTCGACAATGCCGAACGCGCGGGCTTCCTCGGCGGTCATAAAGTGATCTCGATCGAGCGTTCGCTCGACCCGCTCAATCGGCTGGCCTGTATGTTTGACATAGATGTCATTGAGCCGGCGCTTGGTGTGGAGGATGTCTTCAGCGTGCCGTTCAATGTCGGACGCCGGACCGCGGAAACCACCCGATGGCTGGTGAACCATGACCCGCGAGTTGGGCAAACAAATGCGCAGGCCCTTCTCGCCTGCGGCCAGCAGCAATGAGCCCAT
Organism: uncultured Alphaproteobacteria bacterium; assembly: GCA_937967725.1. Classification (GTDB taxonomy): domain Bacteria; phylum Pseudomonadota; class Alphaproteobacteria; order Caulobacterales; family Aquidulcibacteraceae; genus Vitreimonas. The sequence goes on from CALBSY010000097.1 coordinate 2,563, forward strand.
GGATGCGGCAAGGCCAATGCAAACCGTGGAAATTGGGCTGCGGATGTATTGCATCGTGTCGTAGATCGCCAAGCCGGAGGTCACGTAACCTCCCGGACTATTGATATACATGGCGATCTCGCGTTTGGGGTTCTCCGACTCCAGAAACAGAAGCTGAGCGGTAACCAACGCCGCAACACCATCGTCAACCCCGCCAGTGACGAAGACGATCCGCTCCTTCAGCAGGCGTGAGAAAATATCGAACGCACGCTCCCCGCGGCTGGTCTGTTCGACCACCATCGGCACGAGATTGGCGTATCTTTGAATCGGATCGGACATGGCGGCCTTTCGGGAAGCGCCCGGAATCGCCCAGGCGCGCAGGTCATATTTGACGCTTAACCGGCCCCTGCAAGCCCTGTGCGCTGCGCGGCGCCCTGATGCTAGTCAGCCGCCTTGGCCTTCTTGGCCTTTTTCGCGGGCTTCGGCGGCGGCGGAGCCTCATCGTCAGCAAACAATTGCTCACGGCTGACGTCCTCGTTCGTGACCTTGATCAATTCGAGGACGTAATCGACGACCTTCTCTTCATACAGAGGCGCCCGCACCTGGGCGACCATTTGCGGATTGCGCTGATAAGCTTCGAAAATCTGCCGCTCTTGACCCGGATAATTGCGCGCTTGGGCGCTGATCGCCTGCGCCACTTCCTGGTCGGTGACCTCGACTTTGTGCCGCCGGCCGATCTCGGCCAGCACCAGACCAAGCCGAACGCGCCGCTCGGCGATGCCGCGATATTCGGCCTTAAGCTCGTCCTCGCTCTTGCCCTCGTCGCTGGGGTCTAGTTGACCAGCTTGGCGGTCGGCCTCGATTTGACGCCAGATTTGGTTGAACTCGGCGTCGACCATACGTGGCGGCAATTCGAAATCGTGGGCTGCGTCGAGCTTGTCGAACAGCGCTCGCTTGGCCTTCGCGCGCGATTGCTGCGCGTGCTCGTTCTCGATGCGCTGCTTAAGCGCCTCTTTCACCGCGTTGAGGCTGTCAAAGCCGAGGTCCTTTGCCCAGGCGTCGTCCGGCGCGCCTTCCTTCGGTTTGCGCACGAGGCTGACCTTGGTCGCAAACTCGGCCGCCTTTCCCTTCAGGGTTTCGACCGGATAATCGGCCGGGAATGACACCTTCAGCGTACGTTCTTCGCCGGCGCGGGCGCCGACGAGTTGCTCCTCGAAACCGGGAATGAACTGGTTGGAGCCGATCACGACGCGCGCGCCCTGAGCGTAGCCGCCTTCGAATGCTTCCCCATCGATGCGGCCGACTAAATCCACCGTGACCTCGTCGCCTTCGGCGGCTGCGCCGGTCTTGTCCTCAAAACCGCGCTGGGCCGCGGCAAGCTGGCTCAGCTGCTCCTCGACCTGTTCGTCCGAAACTGCAGCGACCGGACGCGTGATCGCGATCGACTTCAAATCCATCGGTTCGAAGTCGGGCATGATCTCCAGCGTCAATTCAAACTGCAGATCCGCTTGGCCCGCGACCACCTGGTTCATGTCGCTCTTCAGGTCGAGGGAAGGCTCGGACGCTGCGCGCACCTTCTCCAAGCTTTCCTTAGTCGAACTCTGTACCGCGTCGTTGATGATGTCCTGCATCATCGATGGCCCGTAGACCTTGCGGATATGGCTTGCCGGCACCTTTCCTGGGCGAAAGCCATTGATGCGCACACGCGGGCGCACTTCCTCGATCTTGGCGTTCAGTTTCCGCTGGAGTTCGTCCGCGGGCACAGTGACGTCGTAAACGCGCAATAGACCTTCAGAACGGCGCTCAGTGAGCTGCATGGGAACGATGCCTTCGTGGTGGCGCGCCGGCCTGCAATTCTTTTGCCGGTGCTTTGGAAAGCGGGGCTTATGGCACGCTCGAAACGGGGTGTGAAGCGCATCCGGGCGCCGCACCCTGCGACCGGCCAAACCTGGTGCGGACGGCGGGAGTCGAACCCGCACGCCTTGCGGCGCTGGAACCTAAATCCAGTGCGTCTGCCAGTTCCGCCACGTCCGCCTGAAGGCGGCTCCTTTAGGCGCGCAACGGCCCGCCGTCCACCGCCCTATTCCCAGCCGCTCGAAGAAGCCTCCGCGGCTACTTCGTTGGTGGGGCGGGCAATCAAGCCGTTCTGCGTGATCCGGACCTCATAGCGTGCGCCATCGGCCATCGGCATGTAGGCGCCTGAGCCGTACAAGGTGTCCACGAGAGGGGCATACCTGCTGTACTCCCTCGCTACCGGCCACAGGTCGATCCCGCTCTGACGAACCGGGCGAATGTCGTAGGCGCTGCGTTCGGCATGCAACTCCTGTTGCGTGTCGGCATAGCGCCCGGAGAAGCGGTCAAGCCGGGATTGGGACGCCAGGCCCAGCACATTGGCCCATGATTTCCATTTGAGCACGCGCGCCTCCATGCGCCACTCGTCGCCATGCACTTCAAAGGTTCTGGTGACGCCGTCCGGGTCCTGCTCCGTCGGCGGTTCAACGACCGTGGCTTCATAAAGCTGATCGCCAAGTTCACGGAGTTCGATGGTGGCGACCGGGCGCTCGTAAGTGAGCCGGTGGTAAGTTTGCACGTTCAGTCCGAGCAGGCCGCCGATGGCGCCGAGACCCAAAAAGACCGCCCCGCCCAGCACGCCGCGCCCGCCCTTGAAAGGACGCCCCCGGAACATCCAGCCGAGGCCGCTTAGCGCGAAGGCGAGACCGATCACGGCTACGAAGCCGGGAATAATCCACCACCACCAAACCATGTCCTGTCCCCTCCTGCGCGTAGGTCCCCTCAAGAGTTAACGCATAAACCGCGCCCGAAACAGGGCGCCTCAGCTTTCAGGATTGGCCTTCCGCCAACGCGTCGGCGCTAACTCATTGAGTATATGAGGTAAACGGACAGGGATATCCTCGGCGGTGAGGCCTGGACCAAAGCGTTCAGCCACCTTCCCATGCAACCACGACGCTGCCGCCGCGGCCTCGAAGCTCGCCATGCCCTGCGCGACCAAGCCCGCGATGAAGCCAGTCAACACATCACCGGATCCCGCTGTGGCTAGGAACGGCGTGCCAGTAGTGTTGACGATAGCGCGTCCATCGGCTGCGGCGATCACCGTGTCCGCTCCCTTCAACAGCACAACGCAGCGCGCGTATGCAGCAGCCGCGCGCGCCGCGTCGATATGCGCCTCGGACGCTGAATAGATGCCGGGAAATGCGCGCCGAAACTCACCCACGTGCGGCGTCAACACATCATCCGCACGCAATCCATGGGTGATTGGCGAGAGCAGCGTGATCGCATCGGCGTCGAGGACAAGAGGGCCACGCGGGCTCGCCTCGATTGCGGCGCACAACAATTTGTAGTGCGCGTCACTCGTACCGAAGGCGGGACCAATAGCGAAGCATTGCGCGACGCGGGCCGCTTCGGCGAACGCTGGTTCCTCCTCCGCTTCGCGCAACATAATGGCGGTCAGATGCGCCGCGTTGGCCGCCATCGCGTCCGCGGGACTCAGTACGGTCACCAATCCCGCTCCTGCGCGCAGCGCACCTTGCGCGGCAAGACGCGCCGCGCCGGTGCGGGCGTGTCCGCCGCTCGCCACCATGACGTGCCCACGCTGATGCTTGTGGGCATCCGCATCCGGCCATGGCAGCGTCCATAACGCAGGATCGTTTTCCCACAGCGCGATGCTCTGCGCGGCGACGACCTCTTCCGGCGCGCCAATGTCGGCCACGACGACCTCACCGCACAGCGCACGGCCTGGCATTAGCACGTGCGCGGGTTTCTTGCGGATAAAAGTAACGGTCAGACCCGCGCGGAAACTGAGGCTGCCATGCGGCTCACCGGAATCTCCATTCAATCCACTTGGCACGTCGACGGCCACGACGCGGTCCGGCGTGTCTGCCAACGCCTTGGCCAACCGCGCCGCCTCATGCTCCAATGGACGCGAAAGGCCAGCGCCAAACAATGCGTCGACGAACAACTCAGCCATTGGATTGTCTTCGCCGATTGCGAATGTTTCGCCTGACCAGGCGCCCGCTGCGTTCGCAGCGTCGCTGGCGAGTCGCTCGCGCGGGACGAGCGTTTCGACCCACACCGGCCAGCCAAACTCGCGCAATGCACGCGCGGCCACCCAACCGTCGCCGCCATTATTGCCCGGCCCGCATAGTACAGCGGTCGGACGCGGCGAGAAGCGTCGCACGATCGCCTCAGCCACCGCGCGTCCGGCATTTTCCATCAAAACGCTGGTCGGCACACCCGCGGATACCGCCGCAGCATCGATGGCGCGCATCTCGGCCACAGTGACCAGTTCGCGTTTCACCGCACCTCACCAACGCGCACTTCATCACCGAGCGAAACTAACTTGAGCCCGCCCTGTTCGAGCACAAGTTCTGTGATCGAAGCGTAGCCGGGCTTGCACACGATGGTTTCATCGCGCCCGAGCGCGGCGCCGACGATGACGTTGATAGCGATGAAGTGTGTGAACACGGCGGTGTCATCACCGATGTTGCGCACGAAGCCAAGCATCTCTTCGCGCCAAAGGTGAAGTTCAGGCGCAAGGGAGCGCCACGCACGCGGCGCGCCGCCCTGCCAGGGAAAATTTGCGAGCAACCACGCGCGGCGATCTTGTGCTTCGGGGGGCGAGGCCACCTCGCTCACCCGCGGTTCGATCTCCGGCGCTACGCCCCGTATCCCGGCATAGACCGCAGCGGTTTCCCGGCAGCGGCGCATGGGCGAGGAGATAACGTCGAGGTCTCCGAAAGCCGCCAACGCCGCGGCCGCAGCGCGCGCCTGCTCGCGGCCCTGCTCCGACAGGCCCGGATCATTCGAGGCGCCGCACCAGGCCGCATCTGGCTCGCCATGTCGGATCAACAACAAACGTGTCATAGGGCGAGCTTAGTGCCTCCGCTCCGCGCGACCAGCCGCGAACTTAGGCGCCGCTGCCTCGAAACGAGGCGCCCCTAGCCCGCCAACAGACGCCGGCAGGCCGACGCCTTCCAGACTCACCGCCGCCGGGTTCAAGACCGAGCCAACGCACACGCACAAAGGGGCGCTTCCGATGAAGAAGATCGAAGCCATCATAAAGCCGTTCAAACTGGATGACGTCAAAGAAGCGCTCCAAGAGATCGGCTTGCAGGGCATGACGGTGGTCGAGGCCAAGGGATTTGGCCGGCAAAAGGGCCACACGGAACTCTATCGCGGCGCTGAGTACGTGGTGGACTTCCTACCGAAGCTGAAAGTCGAGGTCGTGCTCTCCGACGATCAGGTCGAGGGCGCGCTGGAGGCCATCCAAAAGGCGGCGAAGACCGGCAAGATCGGCGACGGCAAGATCTTTGTTATCGATGTTCAGAACGCGGTGCGCATCCGCACTGGCGAAACCGGCGCGGCGGCAGTCTGATCGGCCCCGTCCGCCACTGATTCTCCGGGGCGCGGCCGACCGAGCGGCGCACGTCCCGCCTCACAAGTAATGCACGCGCTCGGGGGAGATACCGATGTCTGACGAAGTCATGAAGTTGATCAAGGACAAGGAAGTCCAATACGTCGACCTCCGCTTCACCGACCTACGCGGGAAGATGCAGCACGTCACGTTCGATGTGGGCATGATCACGCCTGACGTATTCGATGAAGGCCTGATGTTCGACGGCTCGTCCATCGCCGGATGGAAAGCCATCAACGAAAGCGACATGGTTATGCGGCCGGATTCCGCTGGCGCGCACATCGATCCGTTCTATCAGCAAACCACGCTGGCGTTGTTTTGTGATATCCTCGAGCCCGGCACGCTGCAACCGTACGCGCGCGACCCGCGCTCGATCGCCAAGAAAGCCGAGGCCTATGTAAAATCGTCAGGCGCCGGTGACGTCGCCTACTTCGGTCCGGAAGCAGAATTCTTCGTCTTCGACGACGTGCGCTGGTCCACCGACGCGTGGAACACGGGGTACTCTTTCGACTCCACCGAACTGCCTGCCAACAGCAGCAAGCCATACGA
>CALBSY010000098.1 GCA_937967725.1 uncultured Alphaproteobacteria bacterium
AATGTGCGCCAGCTTGAGAACGCGGTGTTCCGCGCAGTGATCCTGTGCGAAGGCGAGATGCTGCAGCCGGAAGACTTCCCGCAGATTTCCGGAATGAAGCCTCTGGCCGCCGCCAATGACGCGCATGAAGGCGACCTGCCGGCGCCGGCGAACGATCATATGGCGCACGCGCACGTATCGTTCGACGCGGTGGTGTCGGATGCGGCTGACGCGGCCGCGCCGGTGACGATCTATGACGGCGAAGGCCATCTGCGCGCGCTGGAGCAGATCGAGCGCGACCTGATCGAACTGGCGATCGATCATTATGCCGGGCACATGTCTGAAGTGGCGCGCCGCTTGGGCATCGGCCGCTCGACGCTCTATCGCAAGCTGCGCGAATACGGGCTGGACGAGAAGGCGGCGGGCTAAGCGCGCTACTTCCTCGCAGCGTTGCGTTTCGCCGCGGCGCGGATCAGCGCTTTGAACGCGGTCGCGTTCAAGCCGTCGCCTTCGCGGAGATCGATGGCGCGGCGGACATTGCCGTCGAGGCCTGCATTGAACAGGCGCTTTGGATCCGGCAGCGCCGCGCCTTGGGCGAAGGTGAGCTTGACTTTGTCCTTGTAGGTTTCGCCGGTGCAGAGGATGCCGGCATGCTCCCACACCGGCACGCCGTGCGGATTGGTGGGCTTGCGCCATTTCACGGTTTCGACCACGTCGGGCAGCGCTTCGTGAATGAGCTGGCGCGCATGCGCCAAAAATTCTCCGCGCCAATCGCCCAGCGCTTTGATGCGCGCATCGATCGCCTTGGACGCTTCGGACCTGGCGCTCACAGTTTTTCTCCCGGCAGCTTGGCGGCTTGTTTGATCCAGCGGGTGAATTGCTTCTCGTCGAACGCCCCGTCTTCGCCGATATGGAAATAGCGCACGCGCTCGTACTTTGACGTGACGTGCGGAGGAGGCTCAAGCGCAGCGCCGTCGAAGAACGTCACTTTGATGTATTTGGCGAAGCAATGATAGCTGACGAACCAAGTGTCGCTGTTCGCCGCGCCGTAGAACGGCGAGTTCCATTTCACTGCTTTGCGCGCCTTCGGGGCCGCGCGCATGATCAGGGCGTCGAGCGTCTCGCCCACGCCGCGCTACCAGCCCGGCATCGCGGCGATATAGGCCTGCACGGGC
>CALBSY010000099.1 GCA_937967725.1 uncultured Alphaproteobacteria bacterium
GATCCCAACCATCGTGCTCGAAAGAGACTTCGGTTTGGCTTTCGGCAACGGCGCGCTTCATGATCCGCACCCACGGCATGACGCTGTTCCAGGGCGCTACGCTCGTCGGCGTCGTGCTCGGCCTCTGCGCCGCCGTCGGCACCTTCTCTTCTGGCTTCCTTGCCGACCGCATCGGCAAACGCCATCCCAACGCGCTCTCCTGGCTGCCCGCGCTCGGCTTCGTCATCGCCACGCCGCTCTACATGCTGGCGTTCGTGTTGCCGAACCTCTGGCTGGCGATGCCGGCGTTGATGATCGGCGCCGTGACGCATTATTTCTATCTCGGCCCGATGTACGCCGTGACCCAAGGCGTGGTCGCGCCGCGCATGCGCGCCACCGCGGTGGCGGTGTTGCTCTTCATCGTCAACCTCATCGGCTACGGCATGGGTCCGCCCGTGATCGGCGCGCTTTCGGATTTCCTCGCCAACGGCCAACTCGCCACCTACGGCCTTACGCCCGACATCTGCGCCTCACGCCCCGGCGATGCGCAATGCGCGTCCGGCATCGAAACCGGCCTGCGCTGGTCGATGATGATTGGCGTGCTCGGCTATCTCTGGGCCGCAATCCACTTCCTCATCTCCGCCCGCACGCTGCGCCGCGACTGGGTGGCGTGACGGGGGCGCGCGCCTTCGCTAGAAGGCGCCCATGATTCCGCGTTACGCACGCCCCGAAATGACGGCGATCTGGTCGCCGGATAGCCGCTACGGCATCTGGCTCGAGATCGAGACACTGGCCATGGAGGCCATGGCCGAACTCGGCACGATCCCGAAGAGCGCGGCGGAAGCGTACCGCAAGAAGGGCAAGTTCGACGTCGCCCGCATCGACGAGATCGAGCGCGAGGTGAAGCACGACGTCATCGCTTTCCTCACCAGCGTCGCCGAACACGTCGGTCCCGAGTCGCGCTTTGCGCACCAGGGCATGACGAGCTCTGACGTGCTCGACACCTGCCTCGCCGTGCAGCTTGCGCGCGCCTCCGATCTCCTGATTGCCGGCTGCGAACGCGTGATGGCCGCGCTGAAGAAACGGGCGATCGAGCACAAGCTGACGCCGACGATTGGCCGCAGCCACGGCATTCACGCCGAGCCCACCACGTTCGGCCTCAAACTCGCCGGCCACTATGCCGAGTTCGGGCGCAACCTCGAACGCCTCAAAGCCGCGCGCGCGGAGATCGCCACCTGCGCCATTTCCGGCGCCGTCGGCACCTTCGCGCAGATCGATCCGCGTGTGGAGAAATACGTCGCCGACAAGCTAGGCCTTACCGTCGAGCCGGTCTCAACTCAGGTGATCCCGCGCGACCGGCACGCGGCGTTCTTCGCAGCGCTCGGCGTTGTCGCCAGCGGCATCGAACGCCTCGCCACCGAAGTGCGCCACCTTCAGCGCACCGAGGTTCTCGAAGCGGAAGAATTCTTCGAGCCCGGCCAGAAGGGCTCTTCGGCAATGCCGCACAAGCGCAACCCTGTGCTGACGGAAAACCTTTGCGGTCTGGCGCGTCTCGTGCGCAGCGCGGTCACGCCGGCGATGGAGAACGTCGCGCTCTGGCACGAGCGCGACATCAGCCACTCAAGCGTTGAACGGGGCATCGGCCCCGACGCCACCATCCATCTCGATTTCGCGCTGCACCGCATGGCGATGGTGATCGAAAAGCTCGTCGTCTATCCCGAAAACATGGCGCGCAACCTGGCGTTGCTCGGCGGCCTGCATAACAGCCAGCGCGTCATGCTGGCGCTCACACAGGCCGGGGTCACGCGTGAGGACGCTTATCGCCTCGTTCAACGCAACGCGATGGCGGTTTGGCAAAGCCCGCCGCCGCGCGCTGAAACCGCGCTCGTAGACAAGCTCCGCGCCGACAAGGACGTGACCGCAAAGCTCGACGCCAAAACGCTGGAAAGCTGTTTTGACGACGCGCACCACTTCGCCCGCGTCGATGAAATCTACCAGCGCGTATTCGGCTAGCTGTCGCGCGCCCGGCGCGCCATCTCGACTTCTTCCTGCACGAACGCCGCCAGACGTTGCATATCCGCCTGCGCCTGCTCCAGGCGTTGACGCTGCCGCACCAGGCGCTCGCGGTCGCGGCGTCCAGCCGCGTCGCGCGCCGCCAGGCGCTGATAACGATCGAGTTCAGCGACGACACGCGAGGCCGCCTGCTGCAGCTGCAGCACCTCCGCACACGCCACACGCCCGGCCGCGCGTAGATTGAGTAGATCGACGCCGCCGATCGGCGCCAATCGCGCGCGCGCAGCCATGTCGATGTCCGATCGCTCCACCAGCCCCGCGGCGAACGCCACGACCACGGCGACATCGAGGTTGCGCAGCTGACCCTCTTCGGCGCTTTCCGGCAACGCCGGCCAAGCCACACCCGCCTGCGCCATCGCCGCGCTGTAGGCGCGTACGGCGCCGCGCAGCACGGCGCGTCCGCCCGGCGTGCATACGTCCGCCGCCAAAGCGCCGGAGGCGAACCGCTCCAGCCGCTCGCTAGCTTCGCTCGCGGTCATGCGCACCGGCGCCGGCGCA
>CALBSY010000100.1 GCA_937967725.1 uncultured Alphaproteobacteria bacterium
CTGATCGTGCTCGATCTGATGATGCCAGGCGAGGACGGGCTTTCGGCCTGCAAGCGTCTGTCCGGCAAAGGCCGGCCGCCGATCATCATGTTGTCGGCGCTCGGCGACGACGCCGACCGCATCGTCGGCCTGGAGATCGGCGCCGACGATTATCTGGCCAAACCATGCAATCCGCGCGAACTGGTCGCCCGCGCGCGTGCCGTATTGCGCCGGCGCGACGCTGGCGACTCCGCGCCCGGCGAAAGCGTGCGCTTCGCCGGTTTTCGCCTCGACATCCCGCGTCGCGAGCTGGTCGATCCGGACGACGTGGTGATCCCGCTATCGTCGGGCGAATTCCGGCTGCTGCGTGCGTTCGTTGAACGGCCGCAGCGTGTGCTCTCGCGCGAACAGCTGCTCGACTACGCGTTCGACAACGATTCCGACGTGTTCGACCGCGCGGTCGATGTACAAGTGAGCCGTCTGCGCAAAAAGCTTGAGCGGCCGGGCGGCATCGAAATCATCCGCACCGTGCGCGGCGAGGGTTATCTCTTCGCCGTGAAGCCGATGGTGTGATGCACGAGCGCACAGGCCTTCCGATTGCGGCGTATCTTGCGCTGCTCGTCGCATTGGCGTTGGCTGCGGCGTTCGTCGCCGTCGTGGCGGTGGTGATCTGGCTGCCGCCGCGCCCGCCGGATGTGATGCGCACCGACGTCGTCGCCGATCATTTCCGGGCGGGGTACGATTTGACGGTCGCAACCGGACGCACGCTCAACGAGAGCGGCATGATCTGGGAAATCCGCGGCGAACCCCCGCGCAAAGACGAGTCTCCGTCCATGCGCGGCACGCAGGTCGAGCTGGCGCGCGCGCTAGAGCTCGAGACCGAGCAGGTTCACATCGCTGCCGCCCATGTCGCCCGTAGCGACGTCTTTGTGTTCCGTGTCCGCGACGTCGATATGGAGCACATGCTGCACGAGGCCGAACGCGATGCGCACGAAGCGGCGCTTGAAGCGCGGCACGCCGGCCCCGACGAGGAAGAAATCCGCGAGATTGCACGCGAAGCCCGCCGCCGCGCTCAGGAAATCCGCGAGCGAATGCGATCCGAGCGGCGTGAGGTGATTGTTGCGCCTCCGGGGACGGATGTGCGGGTGGAAGGCGATGCGGGCGAAGCGCGTGCGTTCGAGTTCCGCGTGCCGACGGCTCCGCCCGTGCCCGACGCGCCTCCCGTACGCGGCGCAGAAGCGGTCGCGCCGCCCGCGCCTCCGGCGCCGCCAATATTCGCGCCAGCGCCGGCCGGCGTGGCGCTGATTTCGGGATTCGTATTTGGCGCGCAATTGCCGGACGGGCGTTGGCTGGTGATGCGGCAAGGCCGCAACTGGGCTGAGCTAAGCTGGATCGGCCGCGCGGCGTTGATCATCGGTGGCACGCTCGCGCTTTTGTCTGTCCTGGCGCTGTTGTTCGCACGGCGGCTGACGCGGCCGATCCGCAATTTCTCCGACGCCGTACAGGCGGTGGGCGTCAACCCGCAGAACGATCCTGTGCGCGAAGAGGGTCCGCGCGAATTGCGCGGCGCTGCGCGCGCCGTGAACACGATGCAGGCGCGGCTGCGCGCGCTGATCGCCGACCGCACCAAGACGCTCGCCGCGGTCGCGCATGACATGCGCACGCCGCTGATGCGTCTGCGCCTTGCGGCCGAGAATGCGCCGCCAGATCAGCGCGAACGAATGGCCAAAGAAATCGGCGAAGTCGAAGCCCTGGTGGCCAGCTTTATCGCATTCGCGCGCGACGATCCGGCCGAGGAGGCGCGTGTTCGCCTCGATCTCGCCGCGTTGTTGCAGAGTCTTGCTGACGATCACGCCGAACACGGCCGCGCCGTAAGCTACGAAGGTGAAGAGCGCCTGATCATTACCGGCCAGTCGCTCGGCTTGAAGCGGCTGTTCTCCAATCTCATCGACAATGCGCTTAAGTACGGCGGAAGCGCATGTATACGGCTGTCGCGCGAGCAGGGCGGCGTGGTGGTCGAGGTGGAGGATGACGGCCCCGGTATTCCCGCCGATCAGCGCGAGAGCGTGTTCGAGCCATTCGTGCGTCTGAACGCGGAGGGAACGCGCGGCGCTGGGCTTGGCCTGGCCGCCGCCCGATCGATCGCCCGCGCCCATGGCGGCGACATCGCTATCCTCGATGCGGCGCAAGGCGCGCGGCTGCGCGTGACGCTGCCGGGGTAAACGCTACTCGCTGCCCCTGAACCGTCCGTCGCCTTCTTCGGTTACGATGACGACGTTTGGATTCTCGGGAGCGGTATCCTCGAACAGGCCGATGTCGAGTTCGGCTTGCGGCTTATCGGAGCGCAGCGGCGCGGCCACGCGCTCGGCGAGCTCGGTGCGCTCCACTGGCGCCAGCGGAGCGGCGACGCCCGGCGCATGCATCGGACGCCAATACGTGATGCGCAACGCGAACTTACTTTCGCGCTCGACAATCTCGGCCAGCCCGTTGCGCACAAGATCGCCCCAGCGTCGCATCAACTGTTTATGGTCGACATAGAGATTGGACAGCGTCTGTTCGGCCAGTTCCGCTGGTGCGCCCAGCAGCTTCCGCGCCTCTTCCGGCGTGCGAGCGTGGCCGAGCGGCTTCTTCGCGGCGGCGTCCCCCGTGCGCGCCACCGGGGCCGGTGGAGCGGGGCGCCAGTACCGCATGCTGACGCGCCATGCGCCGTCACGCCAGAAGAGTTCGTAGAGGCCAGTACCGTACAGATCCGGGACAGCTTGCTCGGCCGCGTCCGGCGTCTCGAACTGTTCCGGAAGCTCCTCGACGGCAAGAAACACCGGCCCGCCAGCCAGTGTAGTGGCCTCGTCCTCTGTGCGCGCGCGCGGCGCGTTCGGATCGCGTGCTGCGGTCAGGTTCGCCGCTAGGGGGAATATGCTCATGCGTGCGGCGTTCGGTTGCTTCTCCACTGCCGCCCTTCGCCATCGCCTTGTCACGCGAGGGGGCCAAGCTAGGCTCAGCATCGGCGAAAAAGCGTGGGGAGCCAAGCATGTCGCATCGTCGCTGGAGTCTGGCCGCTTTGGCGCTGGCGCCCCTGCTGGCGCTCGGAGCCTGCGATCAGATCGGCCAGGTGCTCGAGCGCATGCGCGGTGAGGAGGCAAGCGTCGAAGGCCCGCTGCCGCTCGACGAGGTCGCACTGGAGGCGCGGGCGCTGTCGGGCTCGGTGCAGCCTCAGGCCGAGATTGCCGCGTTGTTGGCCCCGGAGCCGGTCCTGATCGCGCCCGGACAGATATTGGTCGGCGCACGCGTCGAACGGGAACTTGCCGAAACTGCCAGCGAAATGGGCCTAGCGAGCAATTTTGTGCGTTCGCTGCGAGCCGAGGGCGAGCGGGCGTTGGAGCGTCTGCCCGACAATTTGATCGAGCAGGTTCGCTCGCGCGCGGAAGCGGAGGCGTCAGCCGATGCGCGCACCGCGGCGCGCGACGTGCTGGCGCGGCTAGGCGTGCAGGGCGACATAGAAGTGCGCCCGGGCGGCGTTGTTACCGTCAATCTCCTGAGCGGCGCGAGTCCGACCTCGACGGCGTATGCGCAGGAGGCGGAAGCCGCGCCCGATGCGATCGAGTGGAATGCGGCTGACCGCTGCCCGCGCATCGTCACGCAACGCCAGCTGGAAGGAAACATCGCGTTGGCGACACGTTGCGCCATTCAACGCCTGCAAGCGGCGCGCGCGTTCGAGTACGTAGAGCCGAACTACATTGCGGACACGGGCTTCTCGCGCCCGCCGCGAGAGCGGCCGCAAACGGCGCCAACATCGCCGCGAGAAACGCCGCCGCCGCCGCGTGTTGGCGGCGCGCCCAACGATCCGCTCTTTGCGCTGCAATGGAACTATCGCCCCATCGGCGCCGGTGAAGGCGCGTCCCCTGGGGGCGCGGGATTTCTAGCTTACTGGGAAGCCAGCCAGATCGGCTCGCGCGACGTGCGCGTGGCAGTGCTCGACACCGGGCTCGATCTTGCGCATCCCGACATCGCTGCGTCAGGCAACATTGCGTCCGGCGTAGACATGATCAGCAGTCCTGAGCGCAGCGGCGATGGTGACGGGGTCGACGCCGATGCGCAGGATGCGGGCGATCGGTGTGGTGCGGCGACCGAGAACTCCTATCACGGCACACACGTCGCCGGCACGATCGGTGCTGCCGCGACCAATGACCGTATCGGGGTCGCGGGTGGTGCGTGGAACGTCACCATTTTGCCGGTTCGCGTGCTTGGACGATGCGGCGGCGAACTGGCGGACATCGTCTCTGGCGTCCGTTGGG
>CALBSY010000101.1 GCA_937967725.1 uncultured Alphaproteobacteria bacterium
TCAGCGCCTTGAAGTACAGCCTCGTCCCGCCGACTAGGATCGGCGTGGCGCCGCGCCGCTGGATTTCCGTGGTCGCCGTCAGCGCGTCGCTGAGCCAACGACCTGTGGAATAGAGGTCGCCCGCGCCCACATACCCGTACAAGTGATGCGGTGCGCGCGCCTCCTCTTCCCGCGAGGGGCGCGCGGTTAGGACACGAAGATCGCGGTACACCTGCATCGAGTCGGCGTTGACGATCTCGCCGCCCAGACGCTCGGCGGGCGCCCGCGCCAAGGGGGACTTGCCGCTGGCGGGCGGGGCCATGATCAGGAGCGCGCGCTTCATGCCGCTCGGGCGCGTGGCGTTCTCGCGCAAGTTGCCGCCGCCGGACGTGTTGTCGGGCTGGGAAAGCGCACAGTGGATTTATGACGACGTGGACGGCGAATTGCGCCAGGAAGCAGCAGCGGCCGTGGCCGAATTGCCCGTCGACTGGGCGCTCGTGCCAGTTGAAGCGCGGCGCAAAAAACTTCTCGTCGCCGACATGGATTCGACAATCATAAACGTCGAATGCCTTGATGAGCTGGCGGATTTCGCGGGCCTCAAAGAGGAAATCGCCGCCATCACAGAGCGCGCCATGCGCGGCGAACTAGAGTTTGAGCCGGCGTTGCGCGAGCGCGTGGCGAAGCTGAAAGGCCTATCCGTCACCACGCTACAGCGCTGCTTCGACGAACGCGTGCGGCTCAATCCCGGTGCGCGGACGCTGACGGGCACCATGGCCGCAAATGGCGCGCGCTGCATCCTAGTGTCAGGCGGCTTCACCTATTTCACCTCGCGCGTGGCGGAGGCGGCAGGCTTTCACGCTGAGCGCGCCAACACGCTGCTCGACGACGGAGTTGCGCTCACCGGGGGTGTAGTTGAACCGCTACTTGGGCGGACGGCAAAACTGGAAGCGCTTGAGAGCGAAGCGCAAAAAATCCGCGCCACACCAGCTGACGTGCTCGCAATCGGCGACGGGGCGAATGACCTGGATATGATCAAGGCCGCGGGCTTAGGCATCGCCTATCGGGCCAAGCCGCTCGTGGCGGCCGAAGCCGACGCACGTATAGATCACACCTCCCTGGAGACAGCATTGTTCTTCCAGGGCTATCGACGGGGGGAATTCGTGACATGAAACGCCTGACTTTGCCGGCGGTCCTGTTGCTCGTGGCATGCAGTGTGGAAGCGCCTGCGCCTGAAACGTCCCATGCCGAGCCCGCTCTGGCGCCCGCTACACTGCCGATCGATGACGCCGCTGGCCATCGGATGGAGGCGCTCACACAAGAGGGCGACCGCTGGTGCACCGAGAACCACACCTGGTGCGTACAGTCAGGCGAACAAACAGCGGGGCTGGTGAGGCAGGGCGACGCCTCACTACCTCTGCCCGCGCCCGGCGCGCCATGGCCAAACGTGATCCTCACCGGCCCCGAGAGCGCCCTTATCGGTCTCATCACAAGTGAGAGCCAGATGTATTCCGGCGGCGATGCATCGACGACACATCTGACACTCTACGATGTGTCGGGCGGGGCGGTGCGAGCCGTAGGCACAATGCCACTGACGGGCGCAGCGGCGATACGCGCTTGCTTCAACGAGGACGACCAGCAGCGACGCGCCGGCGCCTGCCAAGATCGGTATACTTTCGTCAGCCGTGTCAGCATCGACGCCGAGAACACCGGCGGCCCTCCGCGGATCGTGTTGGAAACCGCCGCCGGTACGTTTCCCGGTCAAGTGTCGCGCCAGGAGGATTCCTCCGAGCGCGCGCCGCTCACGGAACAAGATTTGGTTTGGTGGCAGGATGACGCCTGCTCGTTTCGACGCGTGTACACCCTTGGCGCAGACGGGACTTACGCGCCGGACCAGCCGCTCCCCGCGTGCGGCGATTACCTGGAACCGTGATTTGAGCCTTCCACGCCGGCCGCAGGCGGTCGTGTTCGACCTCGATGGCACGCTGATCGACTCAGAGATGCTCGTGCGCGAAGCGCACTTCGCGGCGTGCGGACAACTCGGGATCACGATGAGCGACGCGCAATTCCTCGCGCTCGTGGGCTTGCACCGCGAAGCCAATGACTTGCAGCTCAAGCGCTATTACGGCGACGATTTCCCGCTCGAGCAATTCATCGAAATGACGCGCGCGCATGTCGGCAACCGTACAGCCGCGCTTAAGCCGGGCGCGCTGGAACTCATGGACGCTCTGGATGAGCTGGCCCTGCCCTACGGGTTGGCGACATCTTCGCGCCGTCCGTGGGTAGATCGTCATTTCGCGGCGCACGGCCTTGCGGGCCGTTTTCGCGCGGTGGTGACGCGGCAGGATTGCATTGAGGGAAAGCCGCATCCTGAGCCCTATCTCACCGCCGCGCGCTTGCTCGGCACGGCGCCGGCCGACGTGTTGGCGCTGGAGGATTCACACGCCGGCGTGCGCTCGGCGCATGCAGCGGGGTGCATGGTCGTCATGACGCCAGACTTGCTTGCCCCTGATGAAGAGATGCGCGCCAAGGCACACATCGTCGAGTCATTGTGCGATGTTGTGACGTTGCTGCGCTCGCTGCGCTAACTCCGCGCACGCAGCCGCCGGTACGTCACTTCGCCGCCGCGATTGACGCGGATCACAATAGCGTGTTCGCCAACGGCCGCTTCGCCGGCGACGGCGCGGGCGGCGATCATGGAATCCGTGTTTTGAAATCCCATCTGTTCGATCACGTCGCCTGGGCGTACCGCGCCGTCGTTGGCGCTGCCGATATCGACGGCCAGAACGACCACACCCTGCACGTCAGGATCGATCTGGAATTCCTCACGCAGGCCGGCGTCGAGTTCAGAGAGCGCAATGCCGAAGATGCGTCCGCCGCGAGGGCCGCCATCGCGCCGTGGCGCGGGCGCGCCGCGGCCGCCTCCAGCGACCCGACGGCCGGAGTCGGTTTCCTGCAGTAATTGAATGGTGGCCGTCAGCGTCATTCGCTTCCCCTCGCGCACTATCTCGACCGGGGTTTGCGCGCCGACGGCGCGGTCGCCGACCATGCGCGTCAGGCTGCGGCTGTCGCTGACATCCCGATTGCCGAAGCGCAGGACAATGTCTCCCGGGCGAAGCCCCGCGCGTGCGGCAGGACCATCGGGCGTCACTCGCGTCACCGCCGCGCCGCTTGAGCCGCGATAGCCGGCGCGTTCGGCGATTTGCGGCGTCACGTTGGCCAGACGCACACCTAGCCAACCGCGCCGAGTTTCCCCGAAGCGCAACAACTGGTCCACGACCGGACGCACGATCGAAGTTGGCGTGGCGAAGCCAACACCCACGCTGGCGCCAGTAGGCGAGACGATGGCGGTGTTCACGCCGATCACGTCGCCATCCATGTTGAACAACGGCCCGCCCGAATTACCGCGATTGATGGCGGCGTCGGTTTGGATGAAGTCGTCATAGCGGCCGGCGTCGATATTACGGTTGCGCGCGCTGACCACGCCGACAGACAAGGAACCGCCGAAGCCGAATGGATTGCCGATGGCCATCACGATGTCGCCCACGCGGGCGGAGTCACTGTCGCCCATATTCACGTAAGGCAGTGGCGTGCGTGCATGCATCCGCAGCACGGCGATGTCGGTCGCCGGATCGCGCCCCACAACCGTCGCCTGGTAACGCTGGCCGTTCTGCAGGAT
>CALBSY010000102.1 GCA_937967725.1 uncultured Alphaproteobacteria bacterium
ATGGCAGTCGACGCGCGCGAGAATCCCGCGCCTATCTGCGTGACGGTTTCAACCGCCGGCCACGCCGCGCGCGCGCCACGGCGTAGGACGGCCTTGACCGTCGCCTTAGGTGAAAAACCGCTGCTCATTTGTTCGCCCGCGCGTGCGCAATGTCGCGCGCCGCGTCAGCGCGATCAAGCGGGTGCGCCCATGACGTGCGAAAGTCGCCCGGCCGCCGCGCACAGAGTTCTCCACAGAAGGCGGTTAACGGACGCGCTGCGCGTGATTGATGTGGGGCGCAGAAATTCGCCGCGGCGCGACTAAAATGTCGCCAAAGCAGCGGTCCGCACCTTGCGGTGCGCGGCGTATGGCGTACAAACCCCCGGAGGATTGCACGACAATGTCTTCGCCAATTTGGCACAACCGGCGCACACTGCTGCGCGGGCTCGCGCTCGGCGCAGGCGCCGCCGTCATCGGTGGTTGCTCGACCATCGCCAGCACGCCGGATGATGTCGCACAGCCTGTCGAGTATCGGCTTGGCCCGGGCGACGAGCTACGCATCACGGTTTTTAACGAACCGGACCTGACTGGCGTGTTTCTCGTCGGCTCCCAGGGCACGATCGCCTACCCGCTCGTGGGCGAAGTGCGCGCCGGCGGATTGACCATACCTGAGTTCACCAATGCCTTGCGTGTGGCGCTTCTTGAGTACATTCGCCAGCCCAACGTCAGCGTGGCGGTGAACAACTATCGGCCGTTTTTCATCCTCGGTGAGGTGCAGCGGCCTGGCACCTATCCTTATTCGGCCAGCCTCACCGTGTTGAACGCCGTGGCGACAGCCGGTGGATTCACCTATCGCGCGAATCGCAGCCGCGTTTTCATTCGTCACGCGAATGAGCACGAGGAGCGGTCCTATCCGCTCACGATCGCCACGCCTGTGCTGCCCGGAGATACGGTGCGCATTGGCGAGCGCTTGTTCTGATCGAACGGCCCTGTGGATAACGCGCTCTATTCGCCACAGAGGCGGATTAGCTGCGGCGCGGAGCGTGCATGAGGACCGGTGAAAGACGACATCAACCAAGCCGATGTGCTAAGGTGAGGCCGTCTTTCGGCGGCGCGAGAGCAGCGCTGCGCCGAATTTTTAGACGGCTGGCCGGCGCAAGGAGCGAGTACGCCGGACGGCCAGGCTGCGGTGGCCCATGAACCATATGAGCAACGAACCGTCTTCCGGACCGCCGGGTTATCCGTCCGCGCCGCAGGGCTTGGCCGAGATGTTTGGCATCACCGCCGCGATGCAGATGCTGCGCAGGCGAATCCTGATCATGGCGTTGGTGGGCGTCACCGCGGCAACCGCCGCCTTCGCCTATCTAATGCTGCAAACGCCGCGCTACAGCGCCACCGCGTTGGTGATGATTAACCCGCGCCAGGAACGCGTGCTCGACAGCGAGAGCGTCGTGGGCCAGCTGCCGCGCGACTCTTCCACCATCGACTCGGAGATCGAGCTTCTGCGCTCGCCGGCGTTGCTGAATGAATTGGGTCAAGCGCTGGGCATGATGCGCCGGGCCAATCCCGACGACGCCGCTACACCGAGCAATGAAGATATTTCCGGAAGCCTAGCCGGCGCGATCCAAGTGCGCCGCCGCGGGCTGACCTACGTGATCGAGATCACCGCCAGTTCAACCGATCCGCAGCGGGCGCAACTGATCGCCAACACTTACGCCGACGTCTATATCGCCAGTCAGGTGAACCAGCGTGTCGATACCGCCGCACGCGCCAATTCCTGGCTTTCGCGCCGCCTTGCGGAACTGCGCGAGGACGTACAGGCCAAGGAATCTGCGGCGGAAACCTTCCGCGTCGAGTCCGGGCTGATGGCTGCCCAGGGCTCGTCGCTGGTCGAGCAACAAATCACGAATGTGCAAACGCAAGTGCTGCAGGCGCAGGCCGATCTAGCTGAGCGCGAGGCGCGCTACCGCCAATTGCAGGGGCTGCGCAATTCTGGCGCCTCGCTGGACTCGATCGCCAACGCGTTGAACTCGGCCACGATCTCCAATTTGCGTGAGCGGGAAGCTGATATTGCGCGCCGCCAATCCGACCTTGAGGCGCGCTATCACGAGACCCATCCCGCCGTGCAAGCGGTGCGAGCTGAGCGCGCCGACATCGAGGCGCAGATTCAGCGCGAAATTCAGCGCATTTCAGTCAGTCTCGGCAACGAGGTCGCGGTCTCACGCGCACGCCTGGCGACGTTGCAGGAATCATTGCGCGGCGCCACCGGAGATCTCTCCGACAATTCCAGCGCCAGCGTGCGCTTGCGCGAATTGGAACGCGAAGCCGCCGCCAGCCGTGAAGTTTATGAGAGCTATCTGCAGCGGTATCAGGAAATCGCCGATCAAGATCAGCTCAATATCTCCGATGCACGGCTGATGGCCTATGCCTCGACGCCGGGCGCGCCATCTTCGCCCCGTCTGCGCGTCGCCGTAGCGCTAGCGATCGCGGTTGGCTTGATGCTTGGCTTCGGCGCCGGCGTGATCGCGGAAATTTTCGACCAGTCCGTGAAAAACGCCGACGAACTCGAATCCAAGGTCGGCTACCCGGCTATTGCGTCGATCCCGACCATCTCCAAGCGGATGATGCGCCAAATGCCGCCGGCGGAGCGCCATCCCTCCGGCTATCTCGTCGGCAGGCCGATGTCGGCTTTCACCGAGGCATTGCGCGTGCTGCGAACGGTGATCGTCTATTCCAAGCTCGACTTCTCGGTGAAAGTCGTCGCCATCACCTCAGCCCTGCCTGACGAAGGCAAGACGACGATATCCATGTGCCTAGCACGCGTCGCCGCGATGTCCGGGCAGCGCGTATGCGTGGTCGACTGCGATCTACGCAAGCAATCGATCAACGACGTCATCGACATCGAAACCGATGTCGGCATCCTGCAAGTGCTCGCCGGCGAAGCGCCGTGGCGCTCGGCCATCGTACGGGATCCCAACTCCGATGCGCATGTGCTGCCCGTGGCCACGTCAGGTTTCACACCACGCGACGTCTTCGGCTCGGAAGCTATGGAGCGGCTGGTCGGCGAACTTCGCGCCCACTACGACCTCGTCATTCTCGACTGCGCGCCAATTCTGGCTGTGGCCGAGACGCGCGTGCTGGTGAAGCACGCCGATACCGTCGTGATCGTCGCCCGCGCAGG
>CALBSY010000103.1 GCA_937967725.1 uncultured Alphaproteobacteria bacterium
TTTCGCGGGCGAACCGCTTACAGCCGTGGCGCTGCCGTTCATCACGGGCTGGGGCATCCAATTGCTCGGTTTCTACATCCTGTTTGCGATGATCGTGATCGTCGGCTTTGGCAATGCCGTCAATCTAACCGATGGTCTCGATGGCCTCGCCATCGTGCCTGTGATGATCGCCGCGGTAACGTTCTGCATGATCTGCTGCCTCGTCGGCCGCGTCGATTATTCGACCTATCTCGGCATCCCGCATGTCGCGGGTGTGGGCGAACTCGCCACCATCCTTGGCGCGCTGCTTGGCGCTTCACTTGGCTTTCTTTGGTACAACGCACCGCCTGCGCGCGTGTTCATGGGCGACACCGGTTCGCTCGCGCTGGGCGGTCTGCTCGGCGCAGTGGCCGTGGCGACCAAGCACGAGATCGTGCTCGCCATCGTTGGCGGCCTGTTCGTGCTTGAGACGCTGTCGGTGTTGCTGCAGGTGTTCGTCTACCAGCGCACCGGGAAGCGCGTGTTCCTCATGGCGCCGATCCACCATCACTTTGAGAAGCTCGGCTGGCAGGAGCCCACCATTGTCATTCGCTTCTGGATCATTTCGGTGATCTTCGCCCTGGCCGGATTAGCCACATTGAAGTTGCGTTAACGGCGCGAAGCAGCGCACACCGCGTAACTCTTTCGAGGCGGAGGCGATCGGATGATTCCGATCACGGAATTCAAGGGCCGCGACGTTGCGGTGTTTGGGCTGGCGCGCACTGGGCTCGCCGCCGCCCGTGCGCTCAGCGCCGGCGGCGCGCGCGTGCATGCGTGGGACGATAACGACGTCGCCCGCGCCAATGCAGAAACCGCCGGCGTGCCCGTCTCCGACATCAACAGCCGCGACTGGCGCAGTTTCGCCGCTTTGATCCTTTCGCCTGGCGTGCCGCTGACGTTCCCAGAACCGCACCGCGTCGTCACGCTTGCCGAAGCTGTCGGCGTGCCGATTCTGGGCGACATCGAGTTGTTTGCGCGCGCGGTAAACATGCTTCCCGCGACACAGCGCCCCAAACTGATCGGCGTAACCGGCACCAACGGTAAGTCCACCACTTCGGCGCTGATCGCGCACGCGCTCAAAGAAGCGGGCAAGGATGTCCGTCTCGGCGGCAATATCGGCGATCCCGTGCTCGATCTGCCGCCGCTGCATCCTGGCGCCTATTATGTGATTGAACTCAGCTCTTATCAGCTCGATCTGACCGCGAGCCTCCGCCTCGATGTCGCGGTCTGGCTCAACACGACGCCCGATCATCTCGACAGGCATGGCGACATGGCCGCTTATGTCGCCGCCAAGAAGCGCGTCTTCCTTAATCAAGGCGCGGCGGATTGGGCGATAATCGGCGTTGACGATGTGCACTGCGCCGCGATTTGCACTGAGCTGACGCGTGCGGGCGTTCAACACGTGGCGCCGATCTCCTCCGGTCAAGCGCTTGGCCGCGGCGTCTCGGCGCTCGACGGCAAGCTGTTCGACGCGCTCTCCGGCCGCTCAGAGGTTATCGCTGATTTATCCAAGGCGACGGCGCTGGCGGGCAAGCACAACGCGCAGAACGCCGCTGCGGCCTATGCCGCTGCGCGCGCGCTCGGCGTCGATGCGCGTCTCATCGCACATGCATTGACCACGTTTCCTGGACTTCCGCACCGCCTCGAGCGCGCCGGCGTCGTGGGCGGCGTGCGCTTCATCAACGATTCTAAAGCCACCAACGCCAACGCCGCCGCTCAGGCGCTCGCGGTCTATCCGCGAGTCTATTGGATCGCGGGCGGCGTCGCCAAAGAGGGCGGCATTGAAGAGTTGGCGCCCTTCTTCCCGCGCATCGCCCGCGCTTATCTCATTGGGCAGTCCGCCGGCGATTTCAGCGATACGCTGCGTGGCAAGGTTCCCGTAACCATGGCGGGGCACCTTGAGGCCGCCGTGAAGCTAGCCTTTTCTGACGCGCGCACCTCAGGCGAGCCGCACCCGGTGGTGCTGCTTTCTCCTGCGTGCGCCTCGTTCGACCAGTTCACCAGCTACGAAGATCGCGGCAATCAGTTCAAACGGCATGTCGCTGCGCTGGGCGATGCGCCGCCGCAGCGCAACGGCGCCGCCGGCGGAGCCAAGGCGTGAGCGCGGCCTTAGCCGAACGTTTCGGCGCCGCATACGACCGGCTTCGCACCTATGATCGTCCGCTGCTCTTCATCGCTGCGGCGCTGTTCGTGCTCGGCATCCTCTTCTCAATGGCGGCGAGTCCGGCCGCTACCGCGCGTATCCGCATTGAGGAAGCTTTCTATTTCGCTGGGCGCCAAGCGGCCTACGCTGCGCTTGGCGTAATAGTGATGTTTGCAGCCGCCGCGCTCGATCCGCGCCAGCTACGCCGCGCCGCCACGATCATCGCCGCCATCTGCTTGCCGCTATGCGCGCTCGCCGCGTGGATAGGACCGGAGGTGAAGGGCGCGCAACGCTGGTTCGATTTCGGCTTCTTCTCATTGCAGCCCTCGGAAATTCTCAAGCCGGCATTGATCGTCGTTTGGGCGTGGATGCTTGGCGAAGGCGTGCGCACGCCAGGGTTTCCAGGCCGCACGATTTCCATCGGTTTGTTTGCGCTTGCTGCGGCGGCGCTGCTCGCGAAACCCGATATTGGCCAGACTGTGTTGCTGGCGTTGGTGCTTGGTCCGATGCTCATCCTTTCCGGTATGGCGTTGCGCTGGGTGCTTGGCGGCGGCGTTCTGGCTGGATTGAGCGCGTGGGCGATCTACTCTTTCTATCCGCACGCGCGCGATCGCATCGATGCGTTCCTGAATCAGGGAGAGCCCGGCTACCAAGTTGGGCGCGCGCTCGATGCAATCGCGGCTGGC
>CALBSY010000104.1 GCA_937967725.1 uncultured Alphaproteobacteria bacterium
GGCTTGAAGCGCTCACGACTCTGCGCGGCCGCCTGCAGGAATTGCTGCGCAACCGGCAGGGCCGCCTCTCCGATTTGCTTGAAGTCGAGCGCGAACTGGCGCGCGTACAGAGCGAGATCGACTCGCTGCAATCCATGCTCGCGGTAATGCGCACTCGCGTAGCCATGTCCGAGCTGACGCTGCACTACCGCTCGGCGCCGCGCCCGGTCGGCAGCGACACATTCGAGCCGCTGCGCAATGCCTTCGCTAATTTCCTTGGCATCATCGTCGCCGGCTTCGCAGCCATCATCACCATCATTGCAGGGCTGATCCCAGTCGCCATCGTGGTCGTGCCGCTTCTATGGCTGGCGCTGCGCTGGCGACGCGCCCGCGGCGGGCGCTTCTTCGGCCAACCGCGCACAGCCGCGCCGCCCCCTCCGCCGGCGCCTGAGACGCCGACCTGATCGACGCCAGTTGCGAGTGTATCGCAACTGGCGTTCTCAGCGCCTCAATTGCGCGTTCATCACAACGCGCTACATAGAACTTGCCGCGCGCCGGTTTGATTCCGGATTTGGGGCGCTCCCCAACGCGTCTCGCATCTCTGAAGCCCAAACCCAGGATGCACGCTCATGCCATCGATGAACTCGTTTAACTGCCGCACCACGCTGGAAGCGGGCGGCAGGACCTACGCCTATTTCGACCTCAACAAGGCCTCGCAAAACGAACTCGGCGACATCTCCAAGCTGCCGATCTCCCTCAAGGTGCTGCTCGAAAACCTGCTGCGCACTGAGGATGGCCACACCGTTCATAAAGCCGACGTGCTGGCAATGACCTCATGGCTGGTCAACAAAGGCAAAACCGAAGCCGAGATCGCCTTCAGCCCGGCGCGCGTGCTGATGCAGGATTTCACCGGCGTGCCCGCCGTCGTTGATCTCGCCGCCATGCGCGATGCCGCACAGAAGCTCGGCGCCGATCCGGAACGCGTCAATCCGCAAGTGCCGGTCGATCTCGTCATCGATCACTCGGTTATGGTCGATCATTTCGCCAACGCGGGCGCCTTCAAGCAGAACGTCGAGCTTGAGTATCAGCGCAATGGCGAGCGCTACCAATTCTTGCGTTGGGGTCAGCAGGCGTTCCGCAACTTCCGTGTCGTGCCGCCCGGCACCGGCATCTGCCACCAGGTGAATCTGGAATATCTCGGCCAATCGGTTTGGACGCGCGACGATGACGGCGAAGAACTCGCCTATCCGGACACGGTCGTCGGCACCGACAGCCACACCACGATGATCAACGGCATTGGCGTATTAGGTTGGGGCGTCGGCGGCATCGAGGCCGAGGCGGCGATGCTCGGCCAATCGATCTCGATGCTAATACCGGAAGTGATCGGTTTCCGCCTCTCCGGCAAGTTGCCCGAAGGCGCCACCGCCACCGATCTTGTGCTGATCGTCACGCAGATGCTGCGCAAAAAGGGCGTGGTCGGCAAGTTCGTCGAATTCTACGGCCCCGGTCTCGACACCATGAGCGTCGAGGACCGCGCCACCATCGCCAACATGGCGCCCGAATACGGCGCCACCTGCGGCTTCTTCCCCGTCGACCAAAAGACCATCGATTATCTTACCGCCACCGGGCGCGATCCCGCGCGCGTGGCGCTGGTGGAAGAATACTGTAAGCGCCAAGGCATGTGGCGCACTGACGCTGAGCCCGAGTTCACCGACACGCTCGAACTTTCCCTCGCCGACGTGCGTCCTTCGCTTGCCGGGCCGAAGCGGCCGCAGGACCGTGTTCTGCTCGGCGCGCTGGCGGAGGGCTTCACCAAGTCGATGCAGGAGGAGTTCCGCAAAGGCGGCGAACTCAAAAAGCGCACGCCAGTGCAGGACGCCAGTCACGATCTGGGTCACGGCGACGTCGTCATCGCCGCCATCACATCATGCACCAATACCTCGAATCCGAGCGTGATGCTCGCCGCCGGCCTGCTCGCGCGCAACGCGCGCAAGAAGGGCCTCAAAGTGAAGCCGTGGGTGAAGACCTCGCTCGCGCCCGGCTCGCAGGTCGTCACTGACTATCTCGCCAAGGCAGGCCTCGACGACGATCTCGACGCGCTCGGCTTCAACCTTGTCGGTTACGGCTGCACCACTTGCATCGGCAACTCTGGGCCGTTGCCGCCGGCAATCTCAGCCGCAGTCAATGAAGGCGATCTCGTCGTCGCGTCGGTGCTTTCGGGCAACCGCAACTTCGAAGGCCGCGTGAACCAGGATGTCCGCGCCAATTATCTGGCGTCCCCCCCGCTTGTCGTCGCCTACGCGCTGGCGGGTTCGGTTTACGTCAATCCGGAAACCGATCCGATCGGTGCGGGCGATGACGGCAAGCCGGTCTATCTGCGCGACATTTGGCCCAGCAATCAGGAAATTGAAGCGGTCGTGCGCGCCTCGGTGACGCCGCAAATGTTCGCGCAACGCTACGCTGATGTGTTCAAAGGCGACGATCATTGGCGCGAGATCAAGGTCGGCGCCGGGCGCACTTATGGGTGGGACGGCAATTCCACCTACGTGCAGAATCCGCCCTACTTCACCGGCATGAGCATGACGCCGACGCCGACGCGCGACGTTGTCGACGCCCGCGTGCTTGGCCTCTTCGGCGACAGCATCACCACCGACCACATCAGCCCCGCCGGTTCGATCAAGAAAGCGTCGCCCGCTGGCGCGTACCTCACCGCAAACGGCGTGCCGCAGAATGAATTCAACTCGTATGGCGCGCGGCGCGGCAACCACGAAGTGATGATGCGCGGCACCTTCGCCAACATTCGCATCGTCAACCAGATGGTGAAGGACGAAGCGGGCAATCCTGTGCAAGGCGGCTTCACCATCCACCATCCGTCCGGCGAGCGCATGAGCATCTACGACGCCGCGATGCGCTATCAGCAGGAGAACCAGCCGCTCGTCGTCTTCGCCGGCAAGGATTACGGAATGGGCTCCTCACGCGACTGGGCCGCGAAAGGCACGCTGCTGCTCGGCGTGCGTGCAGTGATCGCCGAGAGCTTCGAGCGCATCCACCGCTCCAACCTGATCGGCATGGGCGTGCTGCCGCTGCA
>CALBSY010000105.1 GCA_937967725.1 uncultured Alphaproteobacteria bacterium
GGTAAGCTGCAGCGCTTTGCCTACGAGGAAATCGCAAGCTATTTGCAAACCGAGGATCGTTGCCGCTCCGGCATTCACGCTACCGCGTGCAGCTATTTTTCCATCATCGCCTCGGACGCGGCGCAGCGTACGGTGATGAACTCCACAATCGATTTGCAAGCCGTGCGCCGCGGCGATCCGATGACGATCTATCTCGTCGTGCCTCCGGCAAAGCTGGCGAGCCATGCCGCCCTGTTTCGCCTGTGGACTACGGCGCTGCTCTCCGCCGTGCTGTCGCGAGATACGGACCTTCCGCGTTACCGCACGCTCTTTGCTATCGACGAATGCGCTCAACTTGGAGATTTCGGCCTGCTGCCGATGGTCTACACGCTGGCCCGTTCTTACGGCGTGCGCGTGTGGGCGTTCTTCCAGGATCTGTCGCAAATAAAGCGCATGCTGCCTTCTGAGTGGACGACGGTGCTGACCAACGCCGCCGGCATTCAGGTGTTTGGCGTGCCCAACTGCCTGATGGCGTCCGAACTAGCGCCGGTGCTGGGCGACTTCTCAGAGCAGACGTTGCGACAGATGGATCGGGCTAATCTCGCTTTGCAGCGCGCCGGCGAACGAGGCATTATCGTGCGCCGTCCGGACTATCTCACCGACACGATGTTTGACGGACTTCCCGATCCACATCCGATGCTCGGGAAGCGCGGCCTCGCCCGATGAGGCTTACCAGTCGATGCGCACGACAATGCTGTCAGTATAGACACCGGGTTGAGCGGTCGGGGAGGGAGTCGCACGTGCGTGCATCGTGCGGCTGACGTTCCAATGGCCAAGCGAGAGCAGGCCGCCTGATACAGCGACGCTTGCGCTGCCGCCTGTTCCATCGCCCCAGACCACATTGTGCTGTGAGGTGGTGTAAATGTTGTAATCGATCGCGTCTGCGCCAGCGGCTCGCAATTGGCGCGTTGCATAGGACGCTCCCTGCCCACTGCTTAGCTTCACCGCAACTGAGGGCGCAAGGTCGATCACTCCTGTGCAATCGACTACAACTTCCCCCGTCGCGTATTGCGGAGCGCCCGAAAGCGGTGTGAGGCCGCCGAAGGCGATGTCCGTAGCGGTAACCGTGCATGAGCAGCCGAGAAGAGGATGGCAAAGCAGCGCTTCCGCGCGCGGCGCGCCGATCGTCGCAAAGACGAATGCGAACAGGAGTGCGCGTGCAATCATGGGTCGGCGCACCGGAGCACCAAGCCGCGTTCGACGCTGCCCGCCTCGGCGCGCGCCGTGCAGCGAGCATCGTTATCGAGCTGCAAAACGTCGCCGGGCAGGGCGCCGCGCAGGACGACGCGGCCTGCGCTGCCGACGGGGAAACGCGCGCCGTCGCGAGGACGTACGAGCACGGCGCCGCGCGGCGCTGGCTCACCGCTAGCCCAGTTCACCCAACTCTCGATCAACCGCAGATGCGCCTGTGGAAAGCTTACGACAACGCCAGCGCTCTGCGCTGGCGTGACGCGCGCTTCGATGACGGGCGGCGCGCGATCAAGCGGCAGGTCGTCGGCTGCGATGGCGATGCTGTTGGTGTCATAGGGACGCAGATTGACAGCGAGGAGACGCCCGTTTGAGTTCGTGGTCCCAACCGCCGTCCGGTCTCGCGACACGCCCACATCGGCGGCGCCGGCATCCACCAGAGCGAATGCGCCTTCGATGCGCCGTCCCGCGAAAGCGTGGCGCTCAATCCAACCGATACTGCCGGTATGACTGGCGCGCACGCCTGTTGCGTGGCGCGTGCCGGCCGCTTGCAACATGCTCTCGCCGAGCGGACCATGATAGCTGCCCGCAACATCTGCACGAGCGCCTTCGCCGGCGGCGCCGCGAGCGCGCCAGCTAAATCCCCCGCGCGCGTCCGCATCGCGCTGTGCACTGGCGCGCAGCGTGCGCCCACGCTCGCTGGCTTCCATTCCGAGTTGCGCCGAGATATCCCCGCGCAGAGCCAAACTCCAACTCACGGCAAACGCAAGCTCTTGCTCGTCTTGCTCGGCGTAGCGCACGCGGATGAATAGCGCGCCGTCGCCAATGTCGGGAGCATAGGCGAATGTCATCGAGCGCGCCGGGCTCTCATTGGCGAAGCGAAGCTGCGTCGCCGTCAGCGACACGCTGCCGGCGGCGCCCAGATCGAAGCTGAGATTGGCGGCGGCACTGCTGCTGATATTACTTTCTGCATCACCAAGCGCGCCGAAAGTCACGTCCCGTGTGCGCCACTGCAGTCCGCCCGACCAAAGGCGGCCATCGCCATGCCAGCTCGCCTCGGACGTCGCGCCCGCGCCGCTCTCGACGCGGGCAACAGTGAATTGGCCAAAGCGTGCGTCCGCTACGGTCGCGCCGAGGCGCGCACTCTCCCCCGTCTCTCTCAGTTCGAGCGCACCTTCCAGAGTAAGAAAGTTGGCCAGCCCGCGCCGGTATCGCCCGGCGAAGAATGCTTCGCCGTACGACGAACCATCGCTGCCGTAGTTCAGCCGCTCGGCGCCCGCTGCGACCGACCAATCCGACAAGCCCGGGCGCAGCATGGTGGTGCTGACGAAAAAGGGCCGCGCGGCAACCTCGCTGCGTCCCAGAATGTCAGTCACAACCAAATGCGCCTCGCCGGCGCCCGACACCAGCGGCACGTTCTCGAATATGAAAGGGCCGGCGTTGACTGCCTCTCGCGCCCGGAGAGCGCCGTTGACGTAGAGCTCCACCGTCGATGCGGCGCGCGCTTCACCCGCCATGGTCGGCGTTGGGTGGGTAACGATCGATGGCGCCAGGGCGAACTCGCGCCCGAGCTGCACGCCGCCGAATCGAAATGGCGCACCAGCCGTGTTCACCGCCACGGAGTCGCCGACGCGAACGCGCAAGCGCTGGTTCGGGACGTCGAGCGTCCAGCGCGACTCCAATCGTGATGTGTTTTGCTCTCTCGCCTCTCCCGCCAACCAGCTGGTTTCGATCAGTCCCCACCCCCCGAACAACGCCGCTTCCGCCACAACGCCAAACGATGTGTCCTCGCCATCGATCCGTTGGGCAGTCAGATCGTAATTGACGTAACCGCCGAACGCGCGCGTGACCTCCGGCGCCGCGCCTTCATCGGCGTTGAGTACCTGCGTCGAGTAGCAGCTTGCCGGACAAGTGATAACGATCGCAGCGCTGGCGCTGTCCTCTTCGTACCCGAGTCCCGGAATCGCCGAGAGAGGCACGAGGTTTCCGTCGGCATGATCCGGAATCGCGAACCCCATTGCCACAAGGGCGCTGCGCTCAAGCAGCAAATTACCCGCTTCGCGCCAGACAAATACGTCACGGACGGCGCCGCGCGCAGGCGCCCGCACCTGCATCACGAATGGCTCAGCCTCCTGCGCCGCGGCTGGCGCCGTCCAAGATACGCTGGCGCACCGGAGCGAGACGACACAGACGGCTGACATCGACGATGCGATCCGGCTGAACGACCGTGACGGCTGCGGCGCGCAGCCGGATCGACCGCGTGCGCGGGGGCAGGGAGATGGCGGCGCTTCCGCCTGCGAGCAGATAGCGCGGACCGTTGAGCGATCCGGCGTCGAGACTTTCTATCGCCGTAAGCTGCAGATGCGCGTCGCCGGCGTTGACGATGTGCAGTGTTTCGCCGTCAATCCGAGCGTCCAAACGCCCCTGTGCGCCGGCGGGCGTAATAAACACCGGCAGCGACATCTCTAGCATGAATCCCAGTACGGCGCCGCTGCCAGGCGCCGCCGGCAATTCGCGCATCACGATGCGGTAGGACTGCTCGGCGCCGTCGCTGGTCGCGCGCACGCCGAGGCGTACAACTTGTTCGCCGCCGGCCGGTATCTCGAAGACGCCTGGCGCCACGATCAGGGCGCCGCTCGGAGTCAGAACGTCGCGGCCGTCTTCTTGGCGCCAATGATATGCGTCGATCTCAAATGCTGTGGCGCGCGCTCGCCCATTGCGCACCCGTAGCGAGCTAATGCCGCGTTCGGCCGGTATCGACACCAGCACCGGCGCCACCTGGATACCGCCAGCTTGCGCTTGCGCGGGGGATGAAGCCAGCGGCGCCATGAGCAACAGAGACAGGATGCGTAACATCACCACGTCACCGTTACGACAATGGTGTCGCTGTAGGGGCCAGCGGGAGCGGATTGGTGCATTGGCACGCGCCCGTAGACGTCGATCACCGCAGCGGCGCCGCTGCCGACGCCGGCGCGCGTATTGCCATTCAGCGTTTCTCCCCAAACCGTCGTCCGGGCGGAATCCTGGTAGAGCGCATAACCCAGCGTGTCGCTGCCTTGAGTCATGTAGCGCGTCGCCGTGGAAGCGCCCGAGCCGTCGCCGAGGCTGAGCCCGATCTGGTAGGGAGTGCCGCTGGTGCAGGTGACGCTAAGTGTCGTGGCCGCATCGAGATGCGCCGACGCAATGGGATCGTAGTTGCCAAAAGCGAGATCTTGAGCGCTGACTTCGCACGTCGCCAAAACAGTCGCCGTAACTTCGAACGTATCGCTTGCGGCGCCTGCGTGCGCTGCGGCCGGCGCCCGCGCCACGGCGCACACCAACAAGACTCTTCGAATGCCGAAGGCCCCACGGTTGCGAACGGCGCGCGCCCCGGCGTCTTGTTGTCTTGCACTCGACATCACGCCACCAATGCAGCGCCGCCGCAGCGCACGCCGTTCACCCTGACATCGGCTTCTCCCAGGCGAACGCCCAGCAGGTCCGACAACCCGTTGGCCAAGTCGTCCAGCGGACGCGCGGCAGCCGAGAGCGCAGCTTGCACGCTGGAAGTCAGCGCGCCGGCGCTAAGGCCCAAGCCGCCCGCCCGAATGGTAAGTCGCGTCCGGCCAAGCAAACTCGACATCGTCGCCTGCGCCGCATCACGCGTGGCGACCGATTTGACTGCGTTTCGCTCGATATCTGCGCCGCTGAATCGTACCGGAATCCATTGATCGCCGCCGATGTTCACCTCGGCTTCCCCCTCAACCCGCGCCAACCCGGCGCGCACCAGCTGAGCAGGGCGGGGGCGTAGCGGCGAGCGGAAATTATCCAGCCGATCGAGATCAACGTCGCCCAGCATCAGCGCGCCGACGCTGGGCGACACCGCCAGCGTGACGCGGCTGCGCCGCCCATCCGCACTACACTCGATCTCTTCGAGCCGGGCTGCCGCCGAGGCCGTTTCGGTCAACACGGGGATACGTACGCTCACAGCGCCGGCGCCAATCCGCGCCTCGATGGAGAGCCGCATTTGCGCGGTTCGGAGCACCACGTCTTCGTCGTCGGTCACAGGGAGCCAGGGCGAATTGTGTGGGCGCTCACCGATCGCCAGCCAGGCTTCGGTCTCGGCCAAGCCCGGTACCTCCGCGCCGAGTTGCAGCCGCACCTGGCGGTCGCCGCCGGCGATCTGCAGGATGGCGCTCGCGAGATCCATCGCATTGACGCGGATTCCCGTAGAGCCCGACGCGGCGGCGTTGTCTTGTTCGCCGTATGGGCCGAGATCGATGATCTGGTCCAGCTCGACGCCGCGGTTGGCGCGTTCGGCAGATTCGGCCAAACGCCGCACGGCTCGCTCTGCGCGTTCATCCTGCGCAGCCAAGACATCCCCCAGCGCGCCGAGCGCATCCGGCGCTTCGGCATGGTGTGCGAGGGTGCGGTTAAAACTGGCCGCCTCGACGTCAAGTCGTGCGCGCAGCGCCTCGACATAGCTCAGCAGCTCGACTTCCGCGCTGAGCAGCGCGTTGTAGTCCATCACTGACAGATTCACGCTGCTGCCCGTCAGTCCGCTCATCACTTCATTGGCGACGCCGCCGCGTAACGACAGAAGACGCGAACCAATCTGGAAGCTGGCGGCGCGCCGCTGCGCCGCGGTCGCCCGGCGTGTAATGGTCATGCGACCGCTGGGAAGGACCAAGCGGCCAAAAGAGAGCGGGGTGGTCGTAGCCACCTCGACGCGCACAGCGTTCGGCGCGGCCGCGCCCACGCGGAAGCGTCGCGCCGGCGGCAGGCGCCGGTCCGCCTCATAGAAACCGCGCGTGATCGCGACACGCGAGCTTGCCGCCCAACCATTGTCGCGCACAGTGCTGCGCGCGAGCATTTCGGCTTGAGCCGGATTTTGCATCGCCGCCAACGCGGCAAGGTCGGCTGTGCCTTGAAGCCGCCGCGACTCCAGATAGACCGCACCCAGATCGGTGGCGAATCCCGCAAAGCCGAGTAATGCAACCGAGGACACCGCGGTCAGCACCGATACGCCGCCGCGTTCGGAGCGCGGGAAGTCCAATGACTTCACGGCAGTCCGCCCAGGCGAATGGTCGCGGCGCGCGAGATTTCCGGGCGTGGCACGGGTAGTAGCGCCTCGAAAGCCCAGTAGACATCTTCGCTGGCGTCGTAGCTGACGCGCACGCGCATCATCGAGCCGTCACGGTGCAGCTCAACTTGCGACTCACCGCGCATGAACGCCTGGTTGGCGATTCCGTTGCGCACGGCGTCACGTGCAAGCATCAAGCGTTCGTCGTCATCCAAGCCGGCGATGGCGGCGCGGGCGGCGTCGTTGCTGAGCTGCTGCACGGTGTGTGCGGTCAGGAAGTAGCCGCCATAGGTAATGACACCCGACAGCAGAAGCAGCAGCACAGGGCCGATGATTGCGAACTCCACCGCCGCGCCGCCACGTCTAGCGGCCGCAAAGGCCGCGCGCCGCGCGATGAAACGCCGTGATAATCTCAGCGAGAAACCCATGCCGGTCCACCTTTGACGATCCGCATGGTACGGCGCGGCGCTTGCCATCCAGGCGCCGCGAATTTCGCGAGAAGTTCAAGTTTTGCGAACAGAGCCGCGTAAACAAATAACAACTACAAGTTGCATGCGATCGCTGTCTGAATTCTAATCGTTCGCATTGTTCGTGTGATTCGTCGGCTCGCTGTCGTGTGGGCGGGCGTCGACGCGGGGCGGGAGTGAAAAATGCCGGAGAAAATCTCCGTGGCGTCTGCCGACTTCATTCGCAACATCGGTCATTGGCAGAACGAAGCGTTGCGCCGGCCGTTGTCGATCACCCACCATGGCCGTGAGCGCCTCGTGCTTGCGGCGCCCGAGGAATTCCTTGCGCGGCAGTCCGGGGAGTCGGTGTTGTGTAGGGAGGCGGACACTGTCGCTGCGCACGCCGCGCTGAAAGACCTGATCGACAATATAGATGAGGCCTACCTGGCTTTCGATCAGCAACTCCGCGTCCGGGCCAGTAACATTGCCGCCAGGGCGTTTTGCGGCTGCAGTGCGGAGGTTGCCGCTGGTGCGACTGCGCTTGAACTCCTGCCGGAGCCGCTCGGTTCGATCTTAACGGACAGACTGCAACGCGTGCTCCGCGCGCGGAAGGCTGAGCGGTTTGAGGCCGCGGCCTTCGATGGACGGCACGCCGTCGTCAAAGTGCTTCCTGCGCCCGAGGGCGCAGTGGTTCTGTTTTTGAACACGACGGAAGCCTGCGTGCTGCGTCAGGAACTCGAATACTTCGACGCCATCAGCAAGGCGACGCGCTCACATTCGCA
>CALBSY010000106.1 GCA_937967725.1 uncultured Alphaproteobacteria bacterium
GCGTAGCGCTGGTACATGCGGAAGAGATCGCCGGCGAACAGCGCGGCTTCGTCGCCGCCGGTGCCGGCGCGCACTTCGAGGATGGCGGAAGCGCTCTCGTCCTGATCCTTCGGCGCAAGCAGGAGCAACGCGCGCTGCTCCACTTCCGGCAGCCGCTCCCTCGCCGCTTCCAATTCCTCGCGCGCCAAAGTGGCGACGTGCGCGTCGCCATCCTTCACCATGCCTTCTAGGCTCGCGATTTCGGCGCGCAACGCACGCACCTCCGCTACAGCTTCGATCAGCGGCTTCAGCTCGGCGTGTTCCTGGCCGAGCTTGACGATCTCAGCGCCGTCGCTTGCCGCCGCTAGGCGCGCTTCGACGCGCTCGAAGCGATCGACCGCCTGGTTGAGGCGCCGTTCCAACCGTTCAAACGCGGACATGCGCTACATCACGTCGGTAAAAATCTCGGGTTCAACTTGCGAGACTTGCGGATTGTCGAACGCGATCTGCTCGGGCGCGCGGCGCGCGTAGGGCACGATAACCTCTACCGCCCCGCCGTTGGCGCCCTCAATATGGAAGCATAGCGCGCTCGCGTCGTCGCTGCTGGCGCGTCCGTCGAATACGAGACCTGCGGCGATGAGGCCGTTCTCCTGCTCATCGAGCCGGAACCCGGCGATCAAGCCTGAGATGTGATCGGCAGGCGCGGACTTGTCGATTGGAAGGTCGACATTGGTGTGAATCTGTTCGCCCGTCTTGCGGATGCCTGCGCCAAATGGGGCGAACGACCCGCCTTCCCGCAACGCGCGGTGCGCCGCGTCGAACAAATACTCGTACGTGTCCTGCAGGTGGCGCTGCAGCATCCTCAATCCTCTGCCTGCGCGCGCTGTTCCCGCAGCTCGCGAGCGCGCTCCTCGACTAGACCAACGATATGGTCGATCATCTCAGCGTTGTCGACCTTATGGTCGGCTTTGCCGGAAACATAGACCATACCAGCGCCTTTTCCGCCGCCGGTGAAGCCCAGGTCCGTCATCAGCGCTTCACCGGGACCGTTCACGACGCATCCGATAATCGACAAAGTGATCGGTTCGGCGATATGCGCCAGCCGCCGCTCCAACTCGTCAACTGTGGCGATGACGTTGAATCCTTGCCGGGCGCAGGATGGGCACGCGATGATGGTGACGCCGCGCTGGCGCAGCCCAAGCGATTTCAAAAGATCGTGGCCGACTTTCACTTCCTCGACTGGATCGGCCGCAAGCGAGACGCGGATTGTGTCGCCGATCCCCGCCCACAATAACGAACCCATCGCGATCGAAGACTTCACCGTGCCGGTGCGCAGCGCGCCCGCTTCGGTCACGCCGAGATGCAGCGGGGCGTCGGTCGCCTCCGCCAATTGCTGATACGCCGCGGCGGTGAGGAAAGCGTCCGACGCCTTCACGCTGATCTTGTATTCTCGGAAGTCGTGATCCTCGAGCAAAGCGGCATGCGCCAGTGCGCTTTCGACCATCGCATCGGGACACGGCTCGCCATACTTTTCCAGCAAATGGTTCTCCAGCGATCCGGCGTTGACGCCGATGCGGATCGCGCAGCCATGATCCTTGGCCGCTTGGATCACTTCTTTCACGCGCTGCGCGCTGCCGATATTGCCTGGATTGATGCGCAAGCACGCAGCACCAGCGGCCGCCGCTTCAATCGCGCGGCGGTAGTGGAAATGAATGTCAGCAACCAGTGGCGCCTTCGCTTCGCGTGCAATCTTGGCAAATGCCGCCGTCGAGTCCTCATCCGGGCAGGACACGCGAACGATGTCGGCGCCGGCTTCTTCTAATCGCCTGATCTGATCGATGGTCGCCGCCGCGTTAGGCGTCGGGGTGTTGGTCATCGATTGCACCGTGATCGGCGCGTCCCCTCCGACTTCGACTGCGCCCACGCGAATCTTACGCGAACGCCGGCGCTCGATCCGTCGCCAGGGGCGGATGTGATGAAGGTCGGCCGCTGCGCCGTCCATGATGATCTGCGGTCCTTTCAAGCCGGAAATAGCGCGCCGCGAGGCGGGCTAACACCCCTTTGGGCTGCGTCTCAGCTTCGCGGCGGGACAGCCTGCGCCTGCACGGCGGGCTGAATCTCGTCGATTGCCCGGCCCAGCACTGGCATCCCCGCTGTCCCGAGCAGGCCTGCGGATGCACCGTTCACGTACAGTTCGAACGCGCCGCCGTCGCGGGCGTGCAGGGTCCAGCCCGGGCTGGCGTCGGGCCGGTAAACGTCTCCCGGCTGCAGCGTCCGGGAGAGAAACACCGTGCCGTCCGGCCCACGCGCTTCGAGCCAGGCCTCCGCGGTGGCCCGGATCTCCCCCACGCGCGCCTCGGCCAGCGGCGGCGGGGCCGCCGCGACCGTCCCCACGGTCGGCGCCGGCGCTGCCACGACGTCGGGCTCACCCGCCTGCTCTCCCTGCGAACGCATTTCCATGGCGCGCCAGCCGACAA
>CALBSY010000107.1 GCA_937967725.1 uncultured Alphaproteobacteria bacterium
CGATGGCGCCACAATAGGTTCGGTCGGAGCCTTGTCCGCATGCGCCGGTGCCAAAATTAGGCTCATCGCACTCGCCGTCGCGAGCCCAGCGGCACGAATCGTCTTCAATGTTGGCGCGCAACCGGCGGCAATCCGAATAATCGGTGCCCATGGCGCAGGCGCCGGTGCCAATGTCGGGATCGTCGCACTCGTTGTCGTTGGCCCAGCGGCAGCTGTCGTCACCGGCGGGAGCGCTGGCGCCGGGCTTGGTGCGCGCAGTCTGCTTGCCGGTGATGGCGGGCGCGCGTTCGATGTCGAACGCGTTGCCGCCGATAATGCTGGTCAAGCCAGACGTCGGGTCAGTTTCCTGACCGCTGACAGCGATGCTGACCAAGACACACGCGGCGATTGTCGCCGCGGCTGCTGCTAATCGCATGAAGTTCCTCCCGCCCTCGGCGCGACCCTAGCCTGGGTCGCGGGGTGGGGAAAGGCGGCGCCGCTGCGGCTTGATCTCGCCCCATGGCTCTGAAACAAGCCGCCCATGGCCACGCCTGTCCTCCACATCGGCAACAAGAACTATTCGTCCTGGTCAATGCGGCCATGGCTGGCGCTGAAATGGGGCGGGATTGGGTTCGAGGAAAATCTTGTCCCGCTTGGCGGCGAAGGCTACGGCCGCGCGCAAATCCGCGAAGTGTTAGCGGTGTCGCCCAGCGGACGGGTGCCCGCACTGCATGTCGCCCACACGGTTATCTACGACAGTCTGGCGATTTGCGAATGGGCGGCCGAGCAAACACCGTCGCTTTGGCCCTCGGACGCCATGGCGCGCGCGGAAGCGCGCTCAGCTGCGTGCGAGATGCATTCAGGCTTCTTTGCGCTGCGGCAGGCGATGTCGATGAACATGCGCCGGCGGCTCAAGCAAGCGCCAGATTGGCGCGGTGATACACGCGCTGACCTGGAGCGCCTCTTCGCGCTGTGGGGCGGCCTGCGCGCGCGCTACGGCGGCGAGGGAGAATTCTTGTTCGGTCCGCGTACGATTGCCGACGCCATGTTCGCGCCGGTCGCGACGCGGCTGCGCACTTACGCCGTCGACGCCCCAGAAGTCGCGCAAGCCTATTGCGCCGCGATCTTTGCCGATCCTGCGTTCCAGGAGTGGGAGCGCGCGGCCGAAGCGGAAACCATGACCCTCGAAGCAGCGGATAGATTGTACACATGATCAGAAAAATTGTTGCGGCCTTTGCGCTGCTTGGCGTGGCGGCGTGCGAAGGCGGCAGCGGCGTGATGCGCGAGATCGAGCGCGCCGAGCGCCAGGAACAAGTTTCGGCGCAAGAGTCGGCGCAACGTTCGGCCGCTTGGCTTGAGGAAATTCGCGCGCAGCCGGATGTGGAGGCGCGGCCTTCCGGTCTGTTGCTGGAGTTCCGCGGCCGCGGCGCCGACCAATCGTTGCCGCGCCCAAGCGCGGATGCAGCGGTGCTGGTGCATTATGAAGGCCGGCTGGCGGATGGACGCGTATTCGACTCCTCGTTTGCGCGCGGCGAACCCTCGCAGTTTCCGCTGCGCGGCGTGGTGGATGGCTTCTCCGAAGCGATACAGCAGATGCGGCCAGGCGACGAAACGATTGCGACGTTCCCGCATGAACTAGGCTACGGAGCGGAGGGGCGTCCGCCAGAGATACCGCCAGCGGCGGCGCTGCAATTCCGCATCGTCCTGCTCGCTTTCCGCGAGCCGACGGGGCAGGTGGTCGAGGCGCCTTGAGTGAGATCGCATCCACGCTGGAGATCCTGGCGCGGCTGATCGCGTTCGACACGACCTCGCGCAACTCAAACCTGGAATTGATCGCGTGGGTGGAGGACTTCCTGCGCGTGCGTGGCGTCGCCGCGCGCCGGGTCGCCAACGCGGAAGGGTCGAAAGCCAATCTCTACGCGCTGATCGGGCCTGAGGCCGCAGACGGCGTCGTACTGTCCGGACACACCGACGTCGTGCCCGTGGATGGTCAGCCCTGGAGCAGCGACCCGTGGACGCTGACCCAGCGCGACGGCAAGCTCTACGGCCGTGGCGCTGCGGATATGAAGAGTTTCCTCGCGCTGGCGCTGGCGCATGTCGACGAGGCGCTGGAGGCGAGACTCAAGCAGCCGCTAATGCTCGCATTTTCATACGATGAAGAGATCGGCTGCCTCGGCGCCCCGTCGCTGATCGCGGAGATTGTCCGCGATGCGCCGAGGCCGGCGGTCGCCATCATTGGCGAACCGACCAGCATGCGCGTTGTATCCGCGCACAAAGGCATACGGTCGTTCTTTGTCGAAGTGACTGGGCGTGAGGCCCACTCAAGTTTGCCTGATCATGGCGTGTCGGCGGTGATGGAGGCGCTCAAACTCGCCGCGCTGGTGGCGGAGATGGGCGCCGAGGCGCGTACGGCGACGCACGCGCACTTCTCGCCGCCGGGGCCGACCATGACCATCGGCAAAATCGAAGGCGGCACGGCAGCGAACATCCTGGCGCGCCATTGTGAATTCGTATGGGATTTGCGCTGCCCTGAAGAAACTCAAGCCGATGCCATCGAAGCGCGCTTTCGCGCCGCGGCGGAAGCTTTGGATGCTGAGATCAAGCGGCGCGCCCCTGATGCTGGCGTGAAGATCACGCGGCGCTCGTCAACGGCGGGCTTGGCCATTGAGCGTGACAGCGCGGCGGAGACATTGGCGCGGGCGCTGACCGGCGACAATGAAACGCGTGCGGTGTCGTATGCGGCGGAGGCAGGCTTGTTTCAGCGCGCAGGCATTCCTGCGGTGCTCTGCGGGCCGGGATCGATCGAGCAGGCGCACCAGCCGGACGAATGGATCGAGATCGCGCAGATCGAACAAGGCGCCGCGTTCATGCGCAAGCTGATTGCGCGACTTAGCGCTTGAGCGCACCGCGTGCGGCGCTGGCGGCGGCTGGTGTAGCGAACGCGACGAAGCCTTTGATCAAGAAGCGCCCGTCGCGGTCGCCATAGCGGATCGGCGAACCGTCAAGACGCATGACGTCGCCGCCAGCCGCCCGGAGCACGGCGTGTCCGGCGGCGGCGTCCCATTCACTCACTTCGCCGAAACGCGGATAGAGATCGGCGGCGCCTTCCGCCACACGGCAAAATTTGATCGATGAGCTGGCGTGAGTGGCGACTCCGTTGAGCGCAGCAATGAAGTTAGTGGTGAGTTCGTTTCGTCCCGATGCGTCGGAGGCGACGATGCGCCATTGCGACGGCGCGGCTTGCGGCGCGATCGGTTCAAACGGCGTCATTGGCCGCGCCGCGTGTGGCTCGCACAGTGTTTTAACCGCGCGGCCCGGTTCGCCAGCGTACAGTTCGCCCGT
>CALBSY010000108.1 GCA_937967725.1 uncultured Alphaproteobacteria bacterium
CAACTCGAATGCGTTCATGCCGCGCCCGAATTCGACGTCGCCCCGACGCGCGCGGATTTCGACGTGATCGCGCGCATGATCGACGACGGCTCTTCCGTGCTCGACGTCGTTTGCGGCGATGGCGGCCTGATCGCGCATCTTACCCGCACTTGCGGCGCGCGCGCGCGCGGCCTTGAACTGGACAAGCAGAAGGTGCGCGGCTGTGTGCTGCGCGGGCTGTCGGTGGTGCAAGGGGATGCTGAAACCCACCTCGCCGACTATCCAAGCGCTGCGTTCAATTATGTCGTGTTCTCGCACGCCTTCCAGCAGCTGTCGCGACCGCGCGATGCGCTGCGGCACGCCGGCCGCGTCGGCGAGCGGGTGATCATCTCGATCCGTAACGCCGCGCACTGGCGCAGGCGCTTCCGGTTGATGAACAAGGGTCGCATCGGCGCCAAAGGGGCAAACTGGGCCGATGAGGAGATGGCGCGCTCGTGCGGCGTGCGCGACTTCGTCGATCTCGCGCGCGATATGCGGTTCGCGGTCGAAGCGGCGGTGCCGCTGTCGAACAATCGCCCAGGAGCGCCCTTCGCCAAGACTTTGTGGCGCGCTAACGTGTTTGCGGAAGAAGCGGTTTTTCTACTGACGCCGTGAGGGTGCGATGAAGCGCCTCGTCATCTGTTGCGACGGCACTTGGCAGCGGCTCTACGCCGGGGCGCTCACCAATGTCGCGTTGACCGCGCGGGCGGTTTCCTCCCGCGACGCGTCGGGACAGGCGCAGATTGTGTATTATTCGGCCGGCGTCGGCGCCTCGCTGGACGGCGTCAGCCTCTGGCAAGGCATGACCGGGGCCGACCTGGACGACAATTTGCTCGAGGCCTGGCTGTTCCTCAATCTCAACTACGAACCTGGCGACGAAATTTACCTCTTCGGCTTTTCGCGCGGCGCCTACACGGTGCGCAGCTTGGCCGGGCTGCTGCGCAAGATCGGCGTGCTGCGCCGCGCGCATGTCGACAAGGCGCGCGACGCGCTCGACATTTACCGTGCGCGCAAGATCAAAGCGGATAGCCGGGAGACTGAACGCTTCCGCACCGCGCACGCGATCGCTTGGCCGCGGCTTTCGGCGCCGTTCACAGCGCCGCCGGTCGACCTGCGCATCCGCTATCTCGGACTGTGGGACACAGTCGGCGCACTTGGGATTCCACGCGTGCTTCCGATCTCGATTGGACTCAACAGGCAATACGAGTTTCACGACACCGCGCTCTCGCGCTCAGTCGCGTTCGCGCGGCACGCAGTCGCCATCGATGAACGGCGCGCCGCGTTCA
>CALBSY010000109.1 GCA_937967725.1 uncultured Alphaproteobacteria bacterium
CATCGCAGTCAAGCCCGGCATCGAAGCGCGGTGGGCGGATTCACTGGAGCAAGCGCTGGGCCTCGCCGATGGCATCGCCTATGCCGAGTTTGCCGACACGAAAGACAAGAAGGGCGTCGCCGAGCGCCTCATCTTCTCGCAGAAGTTCGCCTGTCCAGTTTCCGGCTTCACCATTCCGGAAATCGAGCCGCGCCTGTTTTCGTTCAATAATCCGGCTGGCGCTTGTCCCGCCTGCGACGGTCTCGGCGTGCAACTCAAGTTCGATGCCGAACTGGTCGTGCCCGACCACGACAAGACGCTGAAGGAAGGCGCGGTTGCGCCTTGGGCCAAGGGGCCCTCACCGCTTTATGCGCAGACGCTGGAAGCGCTGGCCAAGCACTTCAAGGCGAAAGCGACCGGCAAGTGGCGCGAATTGCCCAAGGCGCTGCGCGACGCCATCCTGCACGGCACTAAAGAACCGATCCGTTTCGTCTATGACGACGGCGTGCGCCGCTACGAGACCACGAAGAATTTCGAAGGCGTGCTGCCCAATCTCGAGCGCCGCTGGAAGGAAACTGACAGCGCTTGGGTGCGTGAAGAGTTGGAGCGCTATCAGAGCGAGGCGCCGTGCCCGACTTGCGAAGGCAAACGCCTGCGCCCCGAAGCGCTGGCCGTGCGCGTTGGCGAAAGCGACATCGCGACCGCTTCGACGCTCTCGATTCGCGCCGCACGCGACTGGTTCGGCGCGCTGAATGAGAAGCTGACGCCGAAACAACAGGAAATCGCCGTCCGCATTCTGAAGGAAATCAACGATCGCCTGCGGTTTCTGGTCGATGTCGGACTCGACTACCTGTCGCTCGGGCGCGCCTCCGGCACGCTCAGCGGCGGCGAAAGCCAGCGCATCCGCCTCGCCTCACAGATCGGCTCCGGCCTCACCGGCGTGCTCTACGTGCTCGACGAGCCGTCGATCGGCCTGCACCAGCGCGACAACACGCGCCTCCTCGAGACGCTGAAACGGCTGCGCGATCTCGGCAATTCGGTGCTGGTGGTGGAGCACGATGAAGAGGCTATTCTGACTGCCGATCATGTGATCGACATGGGGCCGGCCGCCGGCATACATGGCGGGCGCGTCATTGCCGAAGGCGCCCCGTCGCACATCCAGAAGAGCAAGGACAGCGTCACCGGCGCCTATCTCACCGGCGCGCGCGAGATCGCCATTCCCGAGAAGCGCCGGCGCATCAACCCAAAGCGCACTATCACCGTGAAGGGTGCGCGCGGCAACAATCTGCAAAACATCGACGCCGACATTCCACTCGGCACGTTCACTTGCATTACCGGCGTCAGCGGCGGCGGCAAATCCACGCTTGTAGTGGAGACACTCTACAAAGCAGTCGCGCGCACGTGGCACGGCGCTGGCGACGTACCGGCCGAACATGACGCCATTCTTGGCCTCGAGCACATCGACAAGATCATCGACATCGATCAATCGCCGATCGGGCGCACGCCGCGTTCGAACCCGGCCACCTACACCGGCGCGTTTACGCCAATCCGCGACTGGTTCGCCAATCTGCCGGAATCGAAAGCGCGCGGATACGGGCCGGGCCGCTTTTCGTTCAATGTAAAAGGCGGCCGCTGCGAAGCGTGCCAGGGCGATGGCGTCATCAAGATTGAGATGCACTTCCTGCCAGACGTCTACGTCACCTGCGATACCTGCAAGGGCAAACGCTATAATCGCGAGACGCTGGAAATTCTCTACAAGGGCAAATCCATCTCGGACGTGTTGGACATGACGGTCGAAGAAGGTGCGAATCTATTCAACGCCGTGCCCTCGATCCGCGACAAGCTGGAGACGCTCAAGCGCGTCGGCCTGGGCTACATCCATATCGGCCAGCAGGCGACAACGCTCTCCGGCGGTGAGGCGCAGCGGGTGAAACTGTCGAAGGAATTATCCAAGCGCGCCACAGGGCGCACGCTCTACATTCTCGACGAACCGACGACGGGGCTACATTTCGAAGACACGAAGAAGCTCCTCGAAGTGCTTCACGAACTGGTCGAGAACGGCAACACGGTGCTGGTGATCGAGCACAATCTCGATGTGATCAAGACCGCGGATTGGATTCTCGACCTCGGACCCGAGGGCGGCGATGGCGGGGGCCAGATCGTGGCGATGGGCACGCCGGAAGAAGTGGCAAAGGTGAAGGCCAGCCACACCGGGCGCTATCTCGCCGAGGCGTTGAAGCGGCACGGCGAACGCAGCAAGGCGCAGGCGCCGAAACGGAAAGCGGCGGCGGCGGAGGCGCCCGCGCGCAAAGCGACACGCAAGAACGGCCGCAAGCGCGCCAGCGGTTAGGCCGGCGCGCTCCCCGCAGCTGTTGCCTCGTCCGCCTGCGCGGCCCGCACCGCGCTAGCGTTCACACCAAACAGCGCGATGTAGAACAGCATCGACATAATTGCGCTAATGGCCAGATACGCCGCCACGTAGGCAATGCTCGTGGGTGCGCTTATCAATGCCTGGATACGCGACGCCAGTTGCGCGCCGTCGGCGCCGGACATCACGTCCCGCATCAACGGCGCGGTGGCCTGGGTCATGGGAATCTGCAGAATGTTCGATACGATAGTGGCGATTACGAAATAACCGACGCACACAATCACGAAGGCGCCGAGCAGCGGCCAGAACCGCCCGTGAGTGACTCCCCAGGCGCCGAAAAACGCGATCTTGCCGCGTGCGACCGAGGTCGCCGCGGCCGGCGCCAGCCGGG
This sequence comes from uncultured Alphaproteobacteria bacterium, assembly GCA_937967725.1. GTDB lineage: Bacteria > Pseudomonadota > Alphaproteobacteria > Caulobacterales > Aquidulcibacteraceae > Vitreimonas. The sequence continues at coordinate 2,739 of CALBSY010000109.1, forward strand.
TTGAGAGCCAGATCAACAGCGCGATGAGGCCCAACGGCGCCAAGGCGCCGATCAAGATGGCGACCATGCGCATGGCGCCGCCCGGACCGCCGAGCATATTCAATGCGACGTAGAACAGAACCAGCGCCACGACGAAGACGATGCCGAACACGATCCACAACAAATACACGCAGAAGACGCGCCAAGTGTCTGCGCCGAAGCGCAGTCCCATCAGTCCGCCGCCCGCCTCGCCTCGGATCAGCCAGCGCAGACACGCCGCTTCATAGGCGGCGAGTACGATTAGGCTCAGCACCCCGACCACCAGCCCATAGGGCGCAAGCGCCAGCACCTCCCTCGGCGGCGCCGAAGGTTCACCGCCGCTGGTGACCGTGCCGATCGTTTCCAGATACCAGGCAACAAGCGCGCCCCAATACGACCAAGTCAAAGCGAGATAGATCGCGGAGATCGCGAGATAGATGATGAAGTAAGCGATCGTCGCACGCGTGAGCACAAGTTTCTGCTCGCGTTTCCGGAACGCAAAGAACGCGTCAATTTTTGGCTCTGCCATGGTTCACGCCGCCGGCTGGATCTTGCCTTCTTCCAACGCCGCCTGCGCCGCGCGCGCGTTGATGCCGAAGAGCCCAACGTAGAACACGAACGCGCCTATAATCATGACCCCGTACAGCAGCGCCAAAGGAATCCAGACGCTCGGCGAGGCAAACAGCGCGAACGCCTCCTCCGGCGTGGCCGGTTCGGCGCCGGTCTGCATTTGCGCCATCATGCTCGCGCCCATCGCGAAAGTCGCTACGGTCGAAAGCACCATCACGCCGACAAAGTACATGAGCCACAGCAGTACGAACGCACCGAACAGCGCCCAAAACCGGCCTTTCGTCACCGTCCACGCTTCGAAGAAGGCGAACCGCCGGCGCGCGATCGAGGTCGCCGCTGCGGGCGAGAAGCGCACGGCGAAGTAGATCAAGAATACGATGATCGCCAGCACTAGCAGGACGCCGACGATCCCCATCGAACCCATAGCGCTAGGATCGCCTTGCGCGGCGCCCGCTATGCCCGCGATGGCCCCAAAAGCGACGATGGCGCACACGATGTAGAAGGCAATCAGCAGGAAAAACCAGATCCAATACGTGAAATAAACGCGCAACGTATCCGCATCTAGGGCGAGGCCCATGAATCCCTTCGTTTCGCCGCGGATCATCCAGCGTAGACACGCCGCTTCGTAGGCCGCGAACAAAAGGTAAAAGAACACCATAAACAGGAAGTACCAGCCGCCAATCGACATCACGCTTGCCGGCGGCATCATCGATGCGAACGGATTGTTTGGATCGATGTCCTCGGCGCCGCGTTGGCTCATGCTGACCGACCAGTTGAGATAGTCGAGCACAGCCTGCCAATTGAGCCAGATGAACAAGCCGCCCAAGACGAGGGCGATCACTGCGTAGGCAAGCGAGGCCCCCAATAACACGCCGCCGCGTTCGCGTTTGCGGAATGCAAAGAAGGTTGCGTTGAGCGGCTGTTTCTCGGCCATGTTATCCCCCGTCCTACGGCGGCGCGAGCATGGCGCGCGATTGTGACGAGATCAACCGGACTCGCGCGCCGCTTCGAGCATAAGTGTGGGCACGCCACGGGTCCCGTCCCGCACCGTAAACACGCGCGTGCCAGGCTTCATCCCCGCGCGCACCTCCGAGACGTCGAGACCCGCGGCGGCCAGACGCGCCCGCGCTGCCTCCGCGTCCCGCACACGCCACGATAGCCCCCACAGATCGTCCTGCTCGGCCTCGGCGACATCGGCGATTTCAACGATGGCGTCGCCACAGCGGAAGAACATTAGCCGCCGTCCCATCAGTTCGCGGTCGAGCCGCATGTCGAGCCCGAGCCGCGCGCCGTAAAGCGCCGCCGCGCGCTCCGGGGCGCGCGTCCGAATAACGACATGATCAAGCCCAAGCACCGGCGCCTCTCGCGGCAAGCTCGCGGGCGACGTTTCATTCCGTTGCATAAAGAAAAGGCGCACGCCGTGAGTCCGCTCCGTGTTGGTGCGAAACGAACGCCCGTACTTACGGCTGACCATAGGCGCCGGCGCCAGGCCGACGCGTTCGCAGCGGCGATGCAAGCGCTCGATCTGCGCCGTGGCGAACACCAGGCTCTTTAAGCCTTCGCCCGTCTCGAGCGCGGCGCGCAATCGTTGCGCGTCAGCGCTGTCGCCGTCCGGCGCCATCAACTCGACTGCGATATTGTCGAGCACGAACAGCGCGCTCGACACGTCATCGCGCGCGGTACGTTCAGCGCACGCTCGCCCCAACAGCGTTTCGTACGCCGCAACCGACGCCGCCAGATCGCGCACCGCGATGACGACGTGATCGAGTCCAGTGATCATGTGTCTAGTCGCAACCGTCGCGGTTGCCTTGAAACACGACGCGCTCGGGCCCGTCGCCTACAATCGAGATGCGCAGCTGTTCGCTGTGCGCATCGATGAAGGCGCGCCCGCCCTCAAGCGAGCCCTGTTCGCCCTGCGCCACCTGCCAGCAGCGCTCGCCCTCCGCGCTCGCCTGGCACAGCGCCCAGCGATCGCCGCGCGGTTCGAGCCGGTAACTCTCGCTCGGTCCGGCACCTTCTGCGGTATAGACCAGCCGCTCGCCGCGCAGTGCGCCTGGCCGCTCCGTGTCCGGCAGCCAGCGCATCGTCGTCGCCCCGCCGCTGCCATCGCGCGCAATCCAGCATCCGGCGAGGCGGTCCGGCGGCGCTTCACCGGTTGTCGCGCACGCGGCGACCATCACAACTAAAGCCAGCGCTCTCATGCTGTCGGCAGCTCCCCGGTAGTCTCAAGCTCGACCGGCCCCGTCATCAGAACCCGGTCATCGCCTTCGCGCCACTCAATCTCAAGTGAACCCCCGTCCACCAGCACCTCGACCTTGCGTCCCGTCCGGCCCTGACGATGAGCGGCCACCACCGCCGCACACGCGCCGGTGCCGCAAGCTTTGGTTAGTCCGGTTCCGCGCTCCCACACACGCAGCCGCATTTGTTCTGGGGAGCGTATCTCGGCGAAGCCTGCGTTCACCCGCTGAGGGAATAGCGGATCGTCCTCGATGCTCGGACCGAGCGTCTCGATCGGCACAGCGCGCACGTCGTTGACGAAGAACACCACGTGCGGATTGCCCATATTGACCGCGCCGGGCGAGTCGAAACCGCCCGCTGTAAACGCCATGCGTTTAGTATCCATCTCCCGCGCGAGCGGAATTTCTTCCCAGCGCAACAGAGGCGAACCCATATCCACGGTGATGACTTTGTCTCCCGCGCGTTCTGCATAAAGCATCCCTGCCGGCGTCTCGATGCGCCGGGAAACCGCGCCGCCTTCCTCCATCAGCAGCCAGGCCACGCAGCGTGTGGCGTTGCCGCACGCGTCGATTTCGCCGCCGTCGGCGTTCCACATGCGCATGTAGCCATCACCGCGAACTGAACGCTCCAGTGCAATCACCTGGTCGCAGCCGACGCCCGTTTGCCGGTCGGCGATCGCGCGCGCTTGCGCCTGTGATAGCGGCAACGATCCGCGCGAGCGCGCATCGATAATGACGAAGTCATTGCCGCAGCCGTTCATCTTGAAATAGCGCATCGCCACAAGTGTAGGGAGCTTCGCGCCCGCCCGCATCCCCCACACGCCGTTCCTTCCGCCGAAACAGGCTTTTCCTAGCGGCGCCGATCTGCTTGTTTGCCCGGCCCAGGGAGGGGACCCAATGCGTTTAGCCGCCTTAGCCGCCGGTTTGGCCGCCGTCATTCTTGGATCGTGCAGCACCACGGCCACGGAAACCACAACCATGCAACATGACGACCCCTACCTCTGGCTTGAGGACATTGAAGGCGACCGCGCCCTCGATTGGGTGCGCGAACAGAACGCGCGCTCGCAGGCCGTGCTGGAAGGCGACCCCCGCTTCGAGCAATTGCACGCTGATGCGCTGGCGCTGGCCAACAACCGCGACCGCCTGCCGCTTGGCGCCGTGCGCGAAGGTTATCTCTACAATTTCTGGCAAGACGAAAACCACGTGCGCGGCATTTGGCGTCGCTCGCCCCTCGCCGACTATGCGCGCGGTCAACCGCGTTGGGAGACGATCCTGGATGTCGACGCGTTGGCGGCGGCGGAAGGGCAGAACTGGGTCTATAAGGGCGCCGACTGCCTCGAGGGCACGACGCGATGCATGATCTCGCTTTCGGACGGCGGACGCGACGCCTCGACCTGGCGCGAATACGACGTCGCCGCGCGCCGCTTCGTCGACGGCGGCTTCGTCGTGCCTGAGGCGAAGTCGTCGACTTCCTGGGTCGACGAAAACACTCTGCTGGTCGGCACCGACTGGGGCGAAGGCACGATGACGGAGTCGGGCTATGCCTTCGTAATCAAACGCTGGACCCGCGGCACGCCGCTGGAGAGCGCCACTGAGGTGATGCGCGGACAGATCAGCGATGTTGGCGTGTTTGCCGCTTCGCTGCAGGACACCGATGGGAGCTTGCTGCCGATCGCGGTGGAAGCCGACACCTTCTTCGAAGCCACCAATTGGCGCCTGGACGGCGACGCGCCCCAACGCATCAACCTGCCCGCAAAGGCCACAATCCAAGGGCTCTATCGCGGCTTCCTGGTGTTCACGCTGGAAGAAGAGTGGCGCGGCCTGCCACAAGGTGCGCTCGTCGCCTATCCGTTGGAAGATACAGGCGCCGCAGCGCCGCGCGCGGAGGTGCTGTTCGCCCCGGGTGCGCGGGAATCGATCGAAGGCGTATCGATCACCAACGACGCTATCCTCGTCGCCGGCTACGAGAACGTGCGCGGGCGCATCCTGCGTATCGCCCGCAACGGAAACGCTTGGGCAACCACCCAGCTTGACCTGCCAACAACCGGCTCGGTCAACATCGCCGGCGCATCGCCGACAGAAGACGCCGCGTTCGCGGTCTACGAAGACTATCTGACGCCGGATACGCTCTACGCGCTCGAACGCGACGCCACTCAAGCGCGCGTCGTCCGTTCGCTGCCGGCGCAGTTCGACGCCACACGCTTCGTCTCCGAGCAGTACGAAGCCATCAGCAGCGACGGCGCCCGCATCCCCTACTTCGTGGTGCGTCCTCGCGACATGGAGCTCAACGGCGAGAACCCGACATTGCTTTACGCCTATGGCGGTTTTCAGGTCTCCTATCCGCCGAGCTACAACCAATTCGTCGGCAAGCTGTGGCTGGAGCGAGGCGGCGTGTACGTGCTCGCCAACATCCGCGGCGGGGGCGAGTTCGGCCCCGCTTGGCACCAAGCCGGTCTGCGCACCAACCGCCAGATCATCTATGACGATTTCTACGCCGTCGAGCGCGACCTGGTGGAGCGCGGCATCACCAGCCCACGCCGACTCGGCATCATGGGAGGCTCGAACGGCGGCCTGCTAATGGGGGTGATGCTCAACCAGCACCCGGAGATGGTCAACGCCGCTGTTGTGCAAGTGCCGCTGCTCGACATGCTGCGCTACGATCGACTCCTGGCTGGTGCGTCCTGGGTCGACGAGTATGGCCGCCCCAGCGATCCGGTCGAAGGCGCATTCCTGCGTACGATTTCGCCGTATCAAAATTTGCGTCCGAGCCCGGACTTCCCGCTGCCGCTCGTCATCACCTCGACTAAGGATGACCGCGTGCATCCCGGCCACGCCCGCAAGTACGTCGCACGCATGAACGAGTTGGGCATGCCTGTTCTCTATTATGCGAACATCGAAGGCGGGCACTCGGCGGCGGCCGATCTCAATCAGGCCGCTTACCGCCGGGCGCGCGCATACCCTTATATAAGGCCCGG
>CALBSY010000110.1 GCA_937967725.1 uncultured Alphaproteobacteria bacterium
CGTAGTGTATGGCCGCCCTTCAACGCGGGTGACCGACGCGCCGCGGCGCCCGCCGAGCAGCACGTCGACGGTCGAATAAATCAAACTGGAGTCGACGGTGACGAGCCCGAAATTGTCCAGCTGTTCGGCGCGGAACACGGCGATGATCGCCGGCAGCGGGATCGAGTTCAGATAATCGCCGAAACGGATCGAGGTAATCTGGTCAAGGCTGACTTCGACATTGTCGGAGGTGAAGTTGCGCAGACTGGTCGTCATCAACCGCACCAGGCGGTCAAAGACGATCTCCAGCATCGGCAAGCGCTCATAGGAAATCAGAGTCGAGTTGATAATGGCGCGCACGCCGGTGCGGCCAGTATTGTCCTCCTCGCCCAGCCCGAACCCAAGCAGGCTATCGATTTCGTCCTGATTGAGGATGCGCTCGCCAGCGTCCGCGCCGTCGCCCTCTTGGGCCGCGGCCTCCCATTCTTCGCGCTTGGGCTCGGCCGCTTCGGCCGCGTCGCCGCTCATGTCACTGCACCAGCATTTCTTCGATCAGCACGGCGTTGATCTGCGCCGGCGCGATGACGAGATTCACCCGCCGCAGCAGCTCGAGACGCAAGCGGTACGCGCCCGCCGAACCGGCGAGGTCGTCAGTGCGCAGTTCTCGCAGAAAGCCGTTGAATTGATCGCTGACGCGCGGGATGTGCTCGCCAAGCGCCGCTACCGCGGCATCGTCGGGCGCTTCGAGCGTGAGGCGAAGCTTGAGATAAGCGGGCCGCCCGTCGGGGCCCGTAATGTTCACAAGCATTTCCGGCAGCGCAACGAACACGACGTCTTCGCCATAGCTGATCATGGTTCCGTTCGGACCCGGAACGGCTTCCGCTGGTTGGGCGCCATGCCCGCCTTTGGCCTTGCCGTGATTGCCGGCGTCGGACTCGGCGTGTTGTTCGGCGCCGTTGCCGCTGAACAACAGCATGTACGCAGCGGCACCGCCGCCGCCGAGCACCAGGATCGCGGGCAGGATGATGAAGAGGACAAGCTTCTTGCCCGACATCTTCTTCTTCGCCGGCGCGCCTTCGCCCTCTGCGCCCTCTGCGCCTTCCTCGCCCTCGGCCGGCGGCGCCGCGTCCTCGGCCTCGGCGTCGGTTTCGGGCGCCTCGTCCTTCTTTTTCTTCTTCGACTTTCCGAACATCAGAATCGCTCGCGCACTACTCCGATCTCTGGTTCGCAAGACGTGGTTAAGGATTGGTGGAGGCTGGGCAAAACTTGCCCGGCGCCCCGGCAGGATGCGCCGCTTCGCTTCACCGTGCGCGCCGCGCTGGACGTTGAAAATCAAGCGATTAACCACTGGCCCGAAGTTTGCAGCGTTAACCGTGATGGATAACGCCCTGATGCTCGGCCTGCAGACGCAACGCGTGCTGCAACGGCGCATGGACGTCGCCGCCAACAATCTCGCCAACGTGGCCACTTCAGGCTTCAAAGCCGATGCGGTTGTGTTCGAGGAATTGGACGCCACGAACGCGCACGCGGAGGAAGATCCGCGCAACATCCGCTTTGTCCGCGATGTCGGGCTGACGCGCGACATGAGTCAGGGTCCGATCGCGATGACAGGCAATCCGCTTGACGTCGCTCTCGAGGGCGCCGGCTTCTTTATGGTCGAAGGCCCGGACGGGCCGCTCTACACGCGCGATGGCGCGTTCACACTAACGGGGGAAGGACGGCTCGTGACCAGTGAGGGTCGCGCCGTGCTTAACTCCGGGGGGGCGCCGATCGTATTCGATCCGCAGGGCGAGAGCCCGACGATCGGACGCGACGGCGCAATACGCGTGGCCGGCGTCGAAGCCGGCCGCATCGGCGTGGCGAGCTTCGCCGCGCCCGGCGCGCTCTCAAAGGTCGGGGACAACCTTTGGGACGCGCAAGCTCAAACCCCGGGCGAGTTCGAGGGCGTCGTCGTGCAAGGCGCGCTGGAAGGTTCGAACGTCCGCCCGGTGACTGAACTCACCCGCCTGATCGAAATCTCGCGCGCTTACCAATCGGCCGCCCGCATCGTGTCGAATGCGGACGAACTGAGACGAAGCGCGATCGAGCGGCTCGGCCGCTAGGAGCTAAGAGATGCGCGCACTTTCTATCGCCGCCAGCGGCATGGCCGCACAGCAGACAAACGTCGACGTGATCTCGCACAACATCGCGAACATGAACACGACGGCGTACAAGCGTCAGCGCGCCGAATTCCAGGACATGCTGTATCAAAACCTGGAGCGGCCGGGCGCAACCTCGTCGGCTTCGGGCGCGATCCTGCCAATGGGGATTCAGATCGGCGTGGGCGTGCGCACCGATGCGGTTGGCCGCGTCACTGAACAAGGCGGCATGGCCGCAACCGGCAACGCCTACGATCTCGCTATCAATGGTCGCGGCTTCCTGCAAATCACGCTGCCCTCCGGGCAGACCGCATACACGCGCGCCGGCAACCTCGCGGTCAATGCGGATGGCGAGTTGGTGACTGCCGACGGCTATCCAGTCGAACCGTCTATTTCGGTACCGCAGGAAGCGACGGCAATACAGATCACTCGCGACGGCATTGTCGAAGTCACGCTCTCAAACCAGCCCGATCCTCAGCAGATCGGACAACTCGAACTGGCGGCGTTCATCAACGCGGCCGGTCTCGAGGCGATCGGCGACAATCTCTATCTGGAAACGCCCGCCTCCGGCTCGCCGAATGTGGCCACGCCCGGATCGCCCGGCTTCGGCACGCTGATGCAAGGCTATCTCGAACTTTCGAACGTCAACGCAGTGGAAGAAATTTCCGCGCTGATCGTGGCGCAACGCGCCTACGAAATGAACGCGCGCGTGATCACCGCCGCCGACGAAATGCTGCAATCGACGACGCAATTGCGCTAAGGACAAACATGCTGCGCTGGCTCTGCATCGCGACCTGTCTCTACATGCTGTTCGGCGCGACCCTCGCCTTCGCCGATCCGGTCACGCTACGCGCGCGTGTGGAGGCGAGCGGCCCAGGGATCACGATGGGCGATGTGTTCGACGGCGCGCCGGCCAACGTCGCGGGACGCGCCATCGCGCCGGCGCCGGCGCCGGGACAGATGGCGTCGCTTTCAGTGCCGCTGCTTTCCGCCGCCGCGTCCGCGGCTGGCCTGGAGTGGACGCCGCCTGCTGGCGTCACTGAAGTACGCGTGGTGCGCCCAGGCGGCGCGCGCGCGACGCTGCCGCCTTCCCGCGGCGGGCGGGCGGTCGCCGACGCCGCCGTGCGCCGCGGCGAAACCGTAACGCTCACCTACGCCGCGCCGGGGCTCTCACTGAATATGCGCGCTCGCGCGCTGGAGGACGGCGCCGTGGGCGACAGCGTGCGCTTTCTCAACACGTCTTCTAACCGCACCATCGACGCCGTGGTCACTGGCCCAGGCGCAGCACGGGCCGATCCATGAGCAAGACTTTTCTTTTTCGCACCATCGCCCTCGTTGCTTTGGCGGGGACCGCCGCCTGCGCAAGCACGCGCGCACAGGAGTTCGCCAGCGACGCGCTGGCGGCGCCGGGCGTAGCTTACGATGCGGCGCGACGCGCAGCGGGGCCGCCGCAATTCAACGCCGTCGCCACACCCGAGAGACTTACCGGCGGCGGCGAGCGTACTATGCCGCAGCCCGCGCTCGTCGCGTACGAAGCAGGCGCGCCGAACTCGCTGTGGCGTACGGGCTCGCGTAGTTTTTTCAATGATCAGCGCGCATCACGCATTGGCGACATCATCACGGTCAATATCGAGATCGACGATCGCGCTGAGCTCTCCAATTCGTCAGACCGCCAACGAGAAAGCTCAACCTCGGCCGGCCTGTCCAACTTCTTCGGCCTTGAACGATCGTTGGGACAATTGTTCAACAACGCCTTCGACACCGAGAACATGATCGGGGCTGAGGCCGAATCCGAACATCGCGGATCGGGCGCGATCAATCGCGAGGAAAAAATCGAGCTCACCGTCGCCGCGGTCATTGTCGACCGGCTGCCCAACGGCAATCTGGTCCTCGCGGGGCGCCAGGAAGTCCGCATCAACGGCGAACTGCGCGAACTGACTGTGAGCGGCGTCATTCGTCCCGAAGACGTCACATCAAGCAACACCGTCAATCACACCCAGATCGCCGAGGCTCGCATCTCCTATGGCGGTCGCGGTACGATCAGCACCGTACAGCGTCCGAACTGGGGTCAGCGCATCGGCGACGCGATTACGCCGTGGTGATCTGAGCCACCGCGACAATACCGCACTAAACCAGACATCAATTGCGCGCTCGCAGCCTGCTAAAAGGCTCCGAGCGTGGGAGAACGACGTGTTTGGCGCTATGCGCACCCTCGGACTGATTTTGATCACCGTGCTGGTCACAGTGTTCTTCGTGCAAAACATGGAAAGAAACGAGATGGCATTCTTGAACTGGTCGCTCACAACGACGCG
>CALBSY010000111.1 GCA_937967725.1 uncultured Alphaproteobacteria bacterium
AGTTCTATCAGCTTGACTTCGAGATGAGTTTCGTCACGCAGGAGGACGTGTTCGCGGCGATCGAGCCGGTGCTCGCGGGCGTGTTTCAGGAATTCTCCGAGGGCAAGCGCGTCACCAAGCCCGGCGAATTTCCGCGCATTCCGTACGCCGACGCCATTTCCCGCTACGGCACCGACAAGCCGGACCTGCGCAACCCGCTCATTCTGCGCGATGTCAGCGAGCACTTTCGCGGCGGCGGCTTCGGCCTGTTCGCGCGCATCTTGGAAAAATCCGGTGCAGCGGTTTGGGCCGTTCCCGCGCCGGGCGGCGGCAACCGCGCGTTCTGCGACCGCATGAATTCTTGGGCGCAAAGCGAGGGCCAGCCGGGTCTCGGCTACATCTTCTGGCGCGAGGGCGAAGAAGGCGGCGCGGGACCGATCGCTAAGAATATCGGCGCCGAGAGCGCCAACGCCATCCGTGACCAGCTCGGGCTGAAGGTAGGCGACGCGGCCTTCTTCGTCGCGGGCGACGCCAAGATCATCTACAAGTTCGCTGGATTGGCGCGCACCAAGGTCGCGACCGAGCTGGATCTCGTCTCCAAGGACGAGTTCAAGTTCTGCTGGATCGTCGACTTCCCGATGTACGAATGGAACGAGGACGAGAAGCGCATCGATTTCTCACACAATCCGTTCTCGATGCCGAACTACGACCATGACGCGTTCTTGAAGCTCGACCCAGATGACCGCGAGACGATCGAGCGCATCACCGCGTTCCAGTACGACATCGTCTGCAACGGCGTGGAGCTTTCCTCCGGCGCGATCCGGAACCACAAGCCAGAAATCATGATCAAGGCGTTCGAGATCGCCGGCTATGGCCGTGATGTGGTGGAAGAGAAATTCGGCGGCATGCTCAACGCATTCCGATACGGCGCGCCGCCGCACGGCGGCTCGGCGCCGGGCGTGGACCGCATCGTCATGCTGCTGGCGGGCGTGGAGAACATCCGCGAAGTGATTGTGTTTCCGTTCAATCAGCAGGCGCAGGACCTGATGATGAATGCGCCCGGCGAAGTCACGCCGAAGCAGCTCAAAGAGCTGCATATCCGCATCGTCGAGCCGCCGAAGGGCTGACTACTCGCAAACCCTGACGCGCATGCCGCTGGGCACGCGCGTGAGCCGGTCGCCACAGGCGCGATCAAGTTGCGCTTGCGTCAATCCCTGGGCGTTGCGCAGGTCGGCGCCGGTGATGTCGGCGCCATCGAGATTGGCGCGGCGCAGATCGGCCCCCGTGAAATCGGCAAAGCGGAAGTCGGCGCCGCGCGCGTCTGCCTGCGCCAGCATCGCTGCTTCGAACACGGCGCGAGGGCAGTGTGCATCCACCAGCTTGGCGCGGCGCAAGTCCGCCGACGTGAAGTTCGCTTCCTCAAACGAGGATCCGCTCGCGTCGGCGCGCGCCATCACGGCGTTGGAAAAGTCGCTTCGGTCAAAGTCCGAGTTGGACATTTTCGCCCCGGCCATGATGCGCCCGGAAAGATCGCAGCCCTCGCAGACGCCGCCATAGGCCGGCGCCAGGCTCATGCGCACGGGGCCGAAGAGCGGCCAGAACGCGAACGCCTGGCCCGCCGACGCCACGACCAGCGCGGCGGCCGCAATCGCGGCGAGGCGAAATTGTGTCAACACGGCGCCCGACGTAGGCGCGCGGGAGGTCAGCCGCCAGTGAAACTACAGTAAGTGAGGATTGTTACTGGTTGTTTCAGCAGTTCGGGATAGTCAAACCGTCCGGCAGGCGGGTCGTTGGGGCGCCGCAAGCAGTATTCAGCTGTGCCTGGGTCAATCCGCGCGCGGTTTGGAGTTCCGCCCCGGAGAGGTTGGCGCCGTCGAGCACCGCGCCATCGAATCGCGCGCCGCCGAAATAAGTTCCGACCAGCATCGCGCCTTCGAGATTGGCGTCGCGCAGGTCCGCTCCTGTCAGCCGCGCGCCGAAGAAATTGGTCAGCGAGAGATTGGCGCCGCGGAAATTGGCGCGGTCGGCGGTCGCGATAGTGAGATCGGCCTGACGTATACGCGCTCCACGAAAGTCGCGGCCCGGGATCGCCTGATAGGCGAGGTCGATCTGGAATAGGTCGCAGCCCGCACACGAAGCGCCCGCACGCACGCGGGCGGCGATTGCGTCCCGTTCAGCTTGACTGGTGACGGGCCCGCCGGTCGCGGATGGCGCCTGCGCGAAGGCTGGGGCGGGTAAGGCAAACAGGCAAGCGATCAGCGTAGCGCGTTTCATACTGGCGCAACTCCGGCAGACATTGTCCGCCCCGTCGCACGTGTCGGGCCAGCGCACCGCTCGCCTCATTCGGACTTGTGCCGGCGCGGTAGGCGCCTACAGTCGCGGAGCTGTCTGCGGCTGAGGGGAGGGGCTCATGCTGGCGAGACTAACGCGGTGCGTCGTATCGTTCTGCGCCTTGGGCCTGCTGGCTGCTTGCGCGACGCAAGCGGCGCCGGAATCTCCGTCGCTGCCGCCGATCCAGCGCTTCACCGGGACCTATTTCCAGAACTTCGAGATTCAGGGCTTCAGGGCGGATGGGAGCGAAGAAGCTTGGTGGGTGAACGCCTCGCCTGAGTCGTGGGAAGACCTATTTGCCAGCGCGCCCGAGGGATTTCGTCCTCCGCCGACGGGGTTTCAGATCAGAGCTGAAGTCGATGCGCGGGTAACCGAGCCAGGCCGATACGGACACCTGGGGTCTTTCCCGCGCGGCATTTACTTCGCCAGGGTCATCAATGCCGAGTTGATCCCGCTCGCGTGCGAGCCGATCGAGGCAACAATCTATTTCGACAGCAACGAAGCTTCCGTCAGTGAAGCTGCGGCCGCGCGGATCGACGCCGTTGTCTCCGAGGCGCGCCACAGCGGATGCAACGTTCAGCGCATCACTGTCGTCGGCTTCACCGACTCCTCCGGTGCGGCGGCCTACAACCAATTGCTCTCCGAGCGTCGTGCGGGTGCGGTTCGCGACTCCATGGTCGCTCGCGGCCTGGCGCCCGCGCTGTTTGAGATTGAAGGACGGGCAGAAAACGCGCCGCAGCGTCCGACCGCCGACGGCGTCAACGAACCGCTCAACCGCGGCGTTCATATCCGGATTGAATCGCCGCACCCGCTTGCGGATGCGCCGGCGACGCCGGCGCCCGCCGAACGCCCATCGCCGTCGGGCGGCGCGCCGGCGCCCGAGATCATGTTGGCGTCGGCAAGACAAGAGCCAGCGTTCGCGTTGGATCGCCGTGTGTTCAGTCCGCCCAGTCGCTGGCAGCCCGACCAACAATCTGTGGCCGCGACGGCGGCGGATCGAAAATGGCGCCGTCGTCGGGGGCTAAGATTGGAGCGCTAGCTCCCGCTTGCCTCACCCTTAGCACCGCACGCCGCGCAGACGCCGTTCTGTTCGACGGTGAAGTGGCCGCAGGCGGCGCACGCGTCGGCGCGATAACCGGTGGCGGCCGGCTTTGCCGGCGCAAACTTGGGTTCGCGCCGGTTGTTGAGACTTTCCACCACCTGACGCGGGCGCAACATCACAAGATTGTCGGGCGCCGCGCCGCGCGAAAAGCCGCGCGAGATGAGACGCGAAGCGCTCTCGGCGTCGTTGGCGCGTTTGGAGAGGCCATCGCCGCGCGCGTCGAATGGGTCCATCTGCGCCAGATCGGTGCGGCCTAGATAACTCACGGCAAGTTCGCGGAAGATATAGTCGAGGATGGACGTGGCGTGGCGGATGGTTTCGTTGCCTTTGACTTCGCCTGCCGGCTCGAAGCGCGTGAACAGGAAGGCGTCGCAATATTCTTCCAGCGGCACGCCGTATTGCAACCCAATGGAAATTGAGATGACGAAATTGTTCATCAGCGACCGGAAGGCGGCGCCTTCCTTATGCAGGTCGATGAAGATTTCACCCAGTTCGCCATCGTCGTACTCGCCGGTGTGAAGATACACTTTGTGCCCGCCCACGGTGGCCTTTTGGATGTACCCCTTCCGCCGCTCAGGCAGCCTGCGCCGGCGCTCCTCGCTGGCCGTCTCGGACGGCCGTGCGGAAACAGTTTCGGTAGGCGCGGGCGGCGGGGCGGCGGTCTCGGGCGGCGCATCCTCTTCAAGCGGCGCCAGCGTGATGGTGACCGGCGGCGCCTCGACGACAATGCGGATCAGCCCAACGCCCACGTTCCTAGCGGCGTCTAACAATGCGGTGCGGCGTTCGGCGTCGCTGGCGGTGAGTGTCAGATCGAGCGCTGTGCGGGCGAAGGGTGCGAGCGCCGCGGCGAGTGCAAGGCGGGCCTCCGGCGGCACGGCGCTCTCGTTGGCGAACACTGCGAGATGTGTGGCGTCGAGCGCAGCCGCACCGCCAAAATCGCTCGCGCCCATACAATAAGCCTGCGCCGCCGCGATGTCGTCTTCGCTGAAACCCAGCGTCATGAGCAGGTCGCCGCGCTTGCCGGCGGCCACGTCAGGCGGCAGCTTCAGCACTTGTTCGCACAGCTCTGGCCCGATCACCAAAGGATGCACCGCCGCGCGCAAATTTAACGCATCTCGCGCCGCTTCTTCGATGGCGTCGAGCGCCGGTTCGGTCAGCCCACGCTCGGCCAAGCTGTCGTGATTGACGCCCGGCGCGCCAACCAGCGTGCGTCTGCCTTCGACGTGCGTCGCCAACGCCGCTATAGCGTCGCCGTCGTACCCAAGCGCGGAAAGGCCCGCGCGCGCGTCGTCGCTCAGCACGCGTCCGAAGCCGCCGTCTTCGCGCATGCCGTAGCCTGCGACGCCGGGCGTAGGCGCAAGGCCGCACGTCGTTAGCCCAAGCCGCCGCGCGCTCGCCGCGTCGTTGGCGCAGGCGATCGTCACTGTGCAGCGTTGGCCCGCGCTCTTGGCGCCGGGTAGCGCGCGGTAAGTGGCGTTGGCGCGCGCCGCGATGTCGCCGCTGAGTTTGCCCGCTGTTTCGCGGGCGGCCTTCAGAGCGCTTTCCTCGCTACGCTTGGCGCGGCTCCAATCGGGATAGGCGCCTTTGGTCTGTGCGAGTGCGCTGCTTTCGGAAATCGCGGCGGCGTGCGCCAGCGCGCCAACCTCTGCGGCCAGCGCTGTCGCTTCCAGGCTGTCATAGCCGATCCCGCTGCGCAGGATGAGGGCGGCGAGCCCTTCCAGCCGAATGAGGATCGGCCGGCGCGGCGCGGCGCCATGAGCGCCGTGCGCGGCGTCGAGCGCGCGCACCAGTGTGCGGATTGCGGTCTCGAAGCCATCGATGTCGAATCCAGTTTCCGTGTCATGAAAACGCGGCAGCGCGAGGCTTGCGCCAATGATGCTGCATTCTTCGTCGCCAGCCACGGCGCCGGTCGGGTCGATGGCGGCTTCGCCGAACGCCGTCAGCGCAAACGCGCCCGGCTCGGGCGCGGCGAGAGCGACGCGGCGATAGCCGGGCGCAGCGCCTGCATCGAGCGCCGCGCTATAGGCGCCGCGCGTCACCGCGCCGGAGAGTGCGGCGAGAATATCCGCATCGGGCGCTCCGGCTACGCGCGCGGCGGCGGCCTTGCGCTGCACGCCGCCATGCTCGCGGTTCATGCCGTTGCGTACGGCCTCGATGGCGAGATCCGCCAAAGCTGCGTCGAGTGCGCGCGCGCCGGCGGCGAGCGCCGTGCTTGCGCGTAGCCGCGCCGTCGCGTCGGCGATCAACGCCGGAGCGGAGTGAGCATCCGGGCGCACCAGGATCGCCGCGTCTTCCGCGCCTTCGGGGTCGGCCATGCGCGCCGCCGCATCCAATGCGTCGAGCGCGGCCGGCGAGGGCGCGCCGGCGATGCCGAGCTTTGCCCCAGCAGCAAGCAGTGTCTGCGCTCGCGCCAGCGCCTCTAGTTCGTCAGCGCGGTTGGTCGGCCACTGGATCAACGCAGCGGACACCGCGAGTTCGGCGCCGGGCGAAAGCGTCGCGCGCACGAGCGGCGGATCGAGCATGACTTTGGCGTCGCGCATCAGCGCGTGCAGCGGCGCGGCAAGTGTTTCATCGCCGGCCCACGCTCCGATGCGTGCAGCCGCGCGTTCCAACGCGCGCGTGACGCTGAGGCCATTTGCGGTTTCGACCGCTAATCCTGCGTCGAGTGCGGTCTGGACCATGATTTCGGGCCATGCTTCGGGCGCTTCGGCGGCCACGCGCGGGTCCTGGTCAAAATCCTGGGCCATGAGAGCCTCCCTGAGTGCGCAGACCCTAACCCTCGCCGCCCCCTGCGATCAATATCTAGTATGAAACGATCTGCGTATATCCCAAGATATTGTTTCGCAGGTGCACTGGACGCGGATAGGGCGGTTCGCCATAGTGCGCGCCGCCTGGTCCGCCGGGCAGGCGCGCCGGCCCCGATCCCGGCTCCTCGGAGGGAAACACAAGCCCA
>CALBSY010000112.1 GCA_937967725.1 uncultured Alphaproteobacteria bacterium
GACCGCCTCACACTGGCGGGCGGCCCGCCGCCCGGCGTGCGCGGCCGGCGTCCGCGGCGCCTGGCGGGTGGAGAGAGATTGCCCGGGCGCCGCCCGCCGATCGACACGCGCACGGCATGATCGTCGTGCGGATTGTCATCTTCGCGTTCAAGCGTCGCTTGCACCACCGGACCCGCTTCGGCGGCCGCCTCCAGCACGTCCTGGCGGCGGGACACGCCCACTACGTCAACCGCGAACGTCCCCGGTCCGTCGACTTCGATCTCCATGCGCGGCCCCAACGCTGCCTGGCGGCGGAGGATAGAACGTCGCGGCGCATTGACGCCAGGACCCGGCTCCCGTACATCCGCGCGCTCAGTGCCCGGATGGCGGAATTGGTAGACGCACCAGCTTCAGGTGCTGGCGCTCGCAAGGGCGTGGAGGTTCGAGTCCTCTTCCGGGCACCATCGCTGTCGCGCCGGGAGCGAACGTCCAGTCAGCCAGACGCGCGCTAGATCACAACAAAGAAGATCGAGAACACTTCCTGGTAATGACCAGAATCTAGTTGGCCCTCATCGAAGAGCCGGCGTGCGCACGACACACCCTGGACAACCCCGCAGTGTCCACATTGCTCACGCCTAAGCGGCGAAGAGGTGTCTAAGCACGGGAGCCTCGCTGCCGCGCGTCATTGTCTCCGCGATCGGTAAGAGCCCGTGCACAAACGAGCTTGGTTTCAGCCGCTGGCGGAGAGAGAGGGATTCGAACCCTCGATGGGCTTGCACCCATACACGCGTTCCAGGCGTGCGCCTTCAGCCACTCGGCCACCTCTCCGGCGCGACGCGCGCCCTTATGACGGCGCAAGCCAAGGCTTGCAACCGCGTCGGCGGCCCGCGCGTAGCCGGTTCGCGCCGCCGTGCCTATATTAAAGCGCTCAGGAGAGGAGCCACATGGCCAAACTCAGCACCCTGCCCTCGCCGGACCAGACCTTGCCTGGCCGCAGCGAACCGATTCTGACGTCGAACACGCACTACGTCAGCGGCCATCCGCTGAAGCCGCCCTTTCCGGCCGGCTTAGAGGAAGCCGTGTTTGGGCTCGGGTGTTTCTGGGGCGCGGAGCGCAAGTTTTGGCAGACCGAAGGCGTATGGACGACGGCGGCGGGCTATGCCGGGGGCTCAACCCCCAACCCTACCTATGAAGAAGTGTGCTCAGGCCAAACCGGGCACACCGAAGTCGTACGCGTCATCTTCGATCCCAAGCTGGTGAGTTACGAGGCGCTGTTGCGCATCTTCTTCGAGAGCCACGATCCGACTCAAGGCATGCGCCAAGGTAACGACGTCGGCACGCAATACCGCTCGGCCATCTATACAAACACGGCGGCGCAGAAGCAGGCCGCCGAACAGGCGCTCGCAGCCTATGGCGAGAAGCTGCGTGCAGCCGGTTACGGCGCCATCACTACCGAGATCCGTGAGACGCCGGATTTCTATTATGCCGAGGACTATCACCAGCAATATCTGGCTAAGAACCCCGGCGGCTATTGCGGCATCGGCGGCACCGGCGTGAGCTGCCCGGTAGGCCTCGACGCTTAACCGTCGCTCAGACTCACACTAGGTTCGGCCGCGCCATGAACGCACGGCCTCGGGTCTGCCTGATCGACGACGACATCCATGCTCGCGATGCGCTGGGCCTCGGTTTGCGCGACGCCGGCTTCGACGTTGTCGCAGCGCCCGGGGTGGCAGCGGGGCTAGACGTCGTCGCGCGCAAAGGCGCTGACGCCATCGTCACCGACCTGCACATGCCCGGAACGGACGGGGCGCAATTGATTGCCGAAGCGCGCACGCGCTGGCCGGAAATCCCGATCGTCATCGTCACTGGGTCGGCCACATTTGGCGGCGAAAACGTCAATGCGGTTGCTGCACGGCTTGGCGCCGACGCTCTGATGGTGAAACCATTTCGCGCCGACGAATTAGCCCAGAGACTCGCTGCACTATTCGTAAAGAAGTCGGCGCCCGGCTAGGTCGGCCAGCGTAGGCCAACGCGGCGGCGCTGCTGCAGCGTTTGCTCGGCGCGCTGCAGTGCGCGCAGCGCGACTTCCGCCTGCTGCAGTGAATCAGTGGAGCGCAATGCGTCCATTGCCAGCCGCAGGCGCGAGGCGCCCTCTTCCAACTTGTCGCGCGCGCCCTCGCGTTCGCCCAATGAGGTGAGCGCACGGCCGATTTCTTGCTGCGCCGCACCCCAGGCGCCTGGATCGGTGGTGCGATCGACTTTGTCGAGATAGGTCTGGCGCGCATCCAGCGACTTCGACAGCCACTTAATATGCCCCCCGCGTTCACCCAGGCTGAGCGCGCCCGACGCGAAGTCGGAGAGAATATCGAGTTGCAGGTTTTCGCTAACCTCTTCGGGGCTGGCTTCGACCATCTGGTGCAACGCCTCTACGATCGGCTGCAGGCGGTCCGGCTTGTAATCTTGCGGACGATGCAGCACCGGACGCGCCTTGCGCGCCAATGCAAAGGCCAGTGCGCGCTGCACGGCTTCCGCGGGACGGCCGACACGCCACGCGAGTTGGAAATGCTGCACATCGTGCGTGCGCCCATAGCCCGGCAGCGTCGTGATGCGCAGATCGAGCTTGCCGAGCAGATTGCGTCGGCCCCAAACGATGACGTCGGCGGCGGACCGTTCGAGCGCTTCGGCGGCTTCAACGGCGACGCGCCGGCGCGTCTCAGGGTGAGCGTAGGGCGGTACGGTTTTTAGCCGGATCGGGAAGAGATCGACCTGAACGTTCTGCTCGAACGAGAACAGACCGAAATTGTCCTCGATCGCTTCTTTCATTTCTTGCCGAAGGCCGTGGTCGCCGCCTTCGATCTCGGCGATGAGCACAAGCGCACGATGATCCTTGGAGCGCTTCAGCGCCTGCGCGCGCAACGCGACACGGGCCATGCGGCTTGCCTTGCCCATGCCGGCCAGCATCCAGAACGCCGCCACCAGGACCGCCGCCAAACCGATCGACGCGAGCAACATGAACAGATTGGGCGACTGCACAAAGGCGTCCTGCAAGTCGCGCGGAAGCAGCCGCATAATGCGGGACGCCAACTCGGGCGCAAACGCTGCCGCCTCCGTAAAATTAACCATTTAGCGTCCGTCGTCCCTCGCCGCGTCTGACCTCTAGCCCGCCCCGCTGCGGCGCACAACGGGCTACGGCGCCCCGCGACGCCGCGGTGCGCCGGCTTCCCCAGCAGCGGGCGCCGGCTAAGCGTGAGCCGGCATATGGGCCTTTTTTAGCACCCGGCGCGGGCGAGCGCGTCGGCCGGTGCGCCCGCGCCACGCAACGCGTCGCAAACCTGAGCATTGCCGGCGCCGGCGGCCGCCGGACCCATCATTGCGCCGAGGTCCATAACCTGGACGCCTGGAGGCAGCACAAAAAGGTCATCGCTCTGCGGCCCACGTTGCACGCGTGTCGCTTCCCACGTGAGGCGGTCGCCTTCCTGCGCGCGCAGAATGATCCCGTCATTGGTCACGCACGCCGTGCTGGTTTCGCCGTCGTCTTCCTGACGCGACCACTAAGAGCCGCTTTCGCCGGCGACAGAACACGTTCCCGTGCGCGTCGCCGTGTTGGCGATATCCGCGTTCCAGGTTTCCACGGGATTTGTGTAATTCGCTTGCGTCGCCTGCATCGCCATCGTGCGCCCGCCTTGGGTCATGATGACGAAGCTTTCCCCGGTGTCGCCATTGTTGATCATCGTCATTTGCCCTTCGGGCGCCGCAAACTCCATCCGCATCTTGTTGCCGGACCGGATCATGACCACCGGAATTGTCTCGCCTTCGGTGGAGTAGGTGTTCACTTCAGCGCGGTAAGAGCCGCTGCTCAGATCTGGAAACACCCCGCCGCCGGAGCCAGGGGCGCTCGGATTGCACGCCGCCAAGGCGCACGCGGAAACCAGTGCAAGTGCAGCATTTCGCATGAGCGTCCTCCCCTTTTGTGCCTCGCCCCGGCCTGATAGCAGCCGGAGGCCGTGCGTCGCAAATCGCCAGCGCCCGCTCGCAGCTAGGCGCCCTGCGGCCTTGCAGCGGCGGCGCTAAACCGGCCAAAATCGACCAACACTTGTTCGCCTCGGGCTCGACGGCGCCGGGGCGATGTTCCTTTGGGGGTCCCATGAAGAAGCACGCTCTCGCCATTCTGCTCGCGAGCGCGGTTATTCCGCTGGCCGGATGCGCCACCGCAATGGGCGATGGCGGCGGAAACGCCGCAGCGCATGGGGCGGC
>CALBSY010000113.1 GCA_937967725.1 uncultured Alphaproteobacteria bacterium
ACGTCGCCGCAGCCGCAATCGCTGACCTTTGACACGTTCTGCTTGGACGCCACCAATCATCGCGCTTTCACGGTTGCGCGCATGATCGCCGCCGGCGCGGGCGTCGCGTTTCCGGTGTGGCTGGTCCATTCGGCGCCGGGGCTCGGAAAGACGCATTTGCTCTCAGCCATTGCGCAGGAAGCGGCGGAGCGCACGCCCGAGCGCAAAGTGCTGATGATGACCGGACAGGAATATCTCGAACAATTTCAATCGGCGTTGCACAAGAAGCGCGACTCCTCGGCGTTCAAGGAAATGGTTCGTGCGCCGGACTTGTTGTTGATCGACGATTTCCAACGCATTTGCGGCAAGCCCGCTACCGAGCAAGAGGCTTTCGACACGATGTACGATTTGACGCGCCGCGGCGGTCAGGTCGTGCTTGCCGCTAATCACGGCGCATCGGGTCTGGCGGGACTCGACGACAATCTGCGCGCGCGGCTGAAAGGCGTTGCATCGTGCGAGATCGAGGAACCTGATGCGCAATTGCGCCGCCGCATTCTTGATATGCGTTTATTACATCATGCGCGCTTGACGCCGGGCTTCAGTGTAGCTTCGGATGCGCTCGACATGATTGCTGAGCGCATGCACGGCAGCGGCCGTGATCTGGACGGCGCACTCAGCCAGCTCATTATCGAATGGAAAATCTCGGGAGGGACCGAAGTGACGCTAGAAGCCGCCGCCAATGCCTTGCAAACCAAGCTGTCTGAAGCCGCGGAGAAACGCATCACCGTGCAGCTTGTGCAGAAGGTGGTAGCGCGGCACTACAACATGAGCCTGCAGCAATTGTTGGAGCGCACGCGGCGTCATTCGATTGCCCGTCC
The DNA here is from genome assembly GCA_937967725.1 of uncultured Alphaproteobacteria bacterium. Lineage (GTDB taxonomy): Bacteria > Pseudomonadota > Alphaproteobacteria > Caulobacterales > Aquidulcibacteraceae > Vitreimonas. Next base: position 858 of record CALBSY010000113.1, read on the forward strand.
GCGACAGATCGCCATGTTCTTGGCCTGCCGCATGACGCATGCGTCGCTACCGGACATCGGTCAGCGCTTTGGCGGCTTCGATCACACCACGGTCATGTATGCGCGCGATCGCGTGGCCACGCTGATGGAGCAGGACGCCAACTTCAAAGCGGAAGTCGAGAACGTCGGCCGGGCGATCCGCCGCGAACCCTAGACCTAGGCGTTTCGGGCGCTGGCGAACCCCAAAGTCTTGCAAATGGGGCTTGGGCTTCGCGCGGCTTCTGGTAGTTTCTCACCCCCTGCGAACGGCGACTCAGCCCGTGCGCAGGGGGTGTTTGTATCCGGCCCCCGAGCGGTTTGACGCGCCTGGCGGGCCCGAGGGCCCTTGAAGAAGCCAGGAAGAACCAATGCGGCTGACCATCGAGCGCTCGGCGCTCCTCAAAGCGCTCAACCACGTTCAAAGCGTCGTCGAACGGCGCAACACGATCCCGATCCTGTCCAATGTGCTGCTGGCCGCGCAAGGCGATAGCCTGAAGCTGACCGCCACCGATCTCGACATTGAGATTTCGGAAGCGGCGCCGGCGGAAGTGGAGCGGGCAGGGCAAACCACAGCGCCCGCAAACTATCTCTACGATTTCGTGCGCAAGTTGCCGGAAGGCGCGCCGGTGAAGTTCGATGTATCCGGCGACGACCCGCGGCTGTTCATCTCCGCCGGCAAATCGCGCTTGCATTTGCCGATCTTGCCGGCCGGCGACTTCCCCTCGATGCCATCGGACGGATTCGAAACGCGCTTCGAAATAGAACCGACAGAGCTAGGACGTCTCATCGACAAGACGCGTTTTGCGATCTCGACGGAAGAGACGCGGTACTATCTCAACGGCATCTTCTTTCACACGGTAGACGCGGACGGCGCCAAGCTACGGGCGGTCGCGACCGACGGTCACCGTTTGGCGCTTGCCGATGCGGACGCGCCGAAGGGCGCGCAAGGCATGCCCGGCGTGATCGTGCCGCGCAAGACGATCAACGAACTCAAGCGCCTGCTCGATGACGCCGCAGACATGGTCGAGATTGCGGTGTCGCCACAAAAGATTCGCTTTGCGCTCGGCGATGCGGTGCTGACATCCAAACTCATCGACGGCTCGTTCCCGGAGTACGCGCGCGTCATTCCGAAGGGCAATGCTAAGAAGCTGAAGATTGAGAACAAGGCGTTCTCGGAAGCTGTCGATCGCGTCGCCACCGTCTCGGCGGAGCGCTCGCGCTCGGTGCGGCTGGCGCTGGAGAAGGACAAGGTCACGCTCACCGTCAACAATCCGGACGCCGGCGTGGCGACCGAAGACCTTGCGGCGGACTACCGCGACGACGGCATGGAGATCGGCTTCAACGCGCGCTATTTGCTCGACGTCGCCCAGCAGATCGAAGGCGAGGAAGCGCTGTTCGAGTTGGCCGATTCCGGTTCTCCCACTCTGGTGCGTGACGAGGCCGACGAGAAGGCGCTTTACGTGCTGATGCCGCTGCGGGTCTAGCCGCATGCGCAAGCGCTGGCTCGCCCTCAGCGCGCTCGCGCTTGTCGTGGGCGGCGTGCTGTTCTTCAACGCGTCGTTCTGGGGAAGGCCAGAAGGGACACTCACGCTACTCTCGCACCGCGGCGTCCATCACCCCACGCATAGCTTCATCGAGAACACGCTGCCGTCGATCGCCGCGGCGTTTAGGACGGGCGCCGATATCATCGAAATAGACATCCATCCAGCCAGGGCTGGGGCATTCGCAGTGTTCACCGATTGGACGCTCGTGCCGCGGGGCTGGCGCGGTGGCGTCGCTACAGACCGCATCGAACCGATCGGTCCCTTGGCGGCGGAGCGGCGCACGCAATGAGCCATTCGCTCTACATCGCCCGCCTCACGCTCACCGATTATCGCAACCACGCTGCGCTCGAGCTTGAGCTTGATGCGCGCCCGGTTTGCCTGTTTGGCCCCAACGGGGCAGGCAAAACCAATATTCTGGAAGCATTGAGCATGCTCGCGCCGGGACGCGGGCTGCGCAGTGCGTCGGTAACGGACGTCGCGCGTGCGGATGAGGCTGACACGCGTGCGCAGCCTTGGGCGGTCGCCGCGCGCGTCGTGCAGGATGG
>CALBSY010000114.1 GCA_937967725.1 uncultured Alphaproteobacteria bacterium
TATGGGCCACCGCCCAGGGCCTAAGGGCGGATACTTCCCGGTGCCGCCCATCGATAGCTTGCAAGATATGCGCGGTGAGATGTTGCAGGTGATGGGCGAACTCGGGCTCAGTCCCGAAAAACATCACCATGAGGTGGCGCCGGCGCAGCACGAACTCGGCCTCAAGTTCAACACGCTGACCCGCATGGCCGACAGCATGAACTTGTACAAGTACGTGATCCATCAAGTCGCGGCGTCCTACGGCAAGAGCGCGACCTTCATGCCGAAGCCGTTCTACAAGGATAACGGCTCAGGCATGCATGTGCACATGTCGATCTGGAAAAAAGACAGCAACCTCTTCGCTGGGGACCGCTATGCCGATTTGAGCGAAAGCTGTCTCTACTATATCGGCGGCATCATCAAGCACGCGCGCGCCATCAACGCTTTCTCAAACTCGACGACAAACTCATACAAGCGTCTTGTGCCGGGCTACGAGGCCCCGGTTCTGCTTGCTTATTCGGCGCGCAACCGCTCGGCCTCATGCCGCATCCCGCATGGCACCGGGGCTAAATCCAAGCGAGTCGAGGTTCGCTTCCCCGATCCGGCTGGGAACATGTACCTGACCTTCACCGCCTTGCTCATGGCTGGCCTCGATGGCATCGAGAAGAAAATCCACCCCGGCGATCCGCTAGATAAAAACCTTTACGATCTGCCGCCGGAAGAATTGAAAGATGTACCGACGGTGTGCTCCGGGCTGCGTCAAGCGCTCACCTCGCTCGACGCGGACCGCGACTTCCTCACCAAGGGCGGCGTGATGAATGACGACGTGATCGACGCCTACATCGATCTCAAGAAAGAAGAGCTGGACCGCTTCGAGACGCACCCGCACCCAGTCGAGTTCGACATGTACTACAAGGCTTAGGGGCTACGAGCCAATACTGAGCAAGGGCCGGAGCAAATCCGGCCCTTTTTTCTTATGGGAGGCGGCGACTGTGGCTAATAACGATTGCTGTCACCCAGATGGGTGATGTGCATTCAGCCCGCTCATGACTTGGTGCCCCTCCGCTTTTAGCTGGGGGTTTGTATGGATTCGTCATTCAGTCGCGCCATCATCATCGCCGCAGCGTCGCTCGCCGCGCTACTTGCATCTGCGTGCTCCGCCCAGTTACGTGAAGTCAATCACGCCGCCACCCTCAATACTCAGGCACTGGGACGGGTCGGCGCCATTTACGACGCTGCGGCTACGGCCCGCATCGACGCCACCTCGCGCACATATACTTCGGGGCAAGGCGTTATTCAGCCGGTCGAACTCGGACGCGACGACACCAGCAATATCGACTATCGCGACGAACTCATGGAGCTGCGACGCCACGCAGAGCTGCTCAACACCTATTTTACGAGCCTCACAGAACTCACCGCGCCTGGCTCAAATAGCGCGACGTCGCTCACCGATACCCAGCTCGCCAATGCCGGCGGGATCGCCTCAATGCTCAAAAAGCTTGAGCCCAATTTTTCAGACACAGCATCTACCACGGTCGCCGCCGGCTTGACCCTTCTAGCTGACAGCAATGTGCGGGTTCATTTGCGCGAGCACGGCGAAGATGTCTCCGACGCATTGCTTACGCAGATCGGCGCCCTACGCATTGTGCGCGATAATCTTGCTGCCGACCGCAGTTTCTTATGCCGTAGCGCCCAAAACGACTTTGAAAGAAGCGCCCGCCGTCCCGCTAACGGTCGCGGTCGAAACCCGATGACAAATGCCGAAGCGCAGCAGTTCGCCACGACTCGCCGCACGATCATTGGCTGCAACCGTCATGCCAACGACGCCGACGCGGTCATTGACGCCTTGGTTGCTTCGCGGCTCGCATTCATTGCGCTCGTCGAGGGCGATCAAACGCAATCTCGCCGCAGCGATTTGGACGCAGAGTACGAGACCGCCGCGCAGGCATTGGCGCCTCGGCTGCCATCCCGCGGCGATACCGCACCGTTGTCCAACTAAGAGGTTGCTACTCATGGCCGCGAAGAAAGCCACTGTTGCGCTCACGAAACTGCTATCGGGAGCTGTTCCCACACCCGAGGAACTGAAGACTCTCGCCCGAGCGGAATTGCTCCAATTCCTCAATTGGGCGACATCGATAGAAAGTTACGACTTCTACGAAGGATTAGCTAAGCCGCAAAAAATCCGATTTGACGCGCTTGTTCGCGCTGCGTTTCGAATTGAACGGGCGTTACGCGATCAATCGCTCGACGAATTCGTCACGCGGGCGCGCCAGCAGACGACTACGCTGAACGATGCCATTGCGGCCGTGCGCGCCGAACTGGATGAGGCGCGGCGAACTGCCTATCTGTTGAAAGATGTGTCCACGCTCCTGAACATTTTGATGCCACTCGTCGGACTCTGACCATAAGCTGCGGGCCGGAGATCGCTCTCCGGCCCGCTTCGCGTTCTGCGACATTGCTTTCTGATTTAGAAATTCAAAACGCCGCCGATGGAGAGCGCGTCGGCCTCGCCTTCGTCGCCTTCCATCCGCGTCCAGTCTGCGCGCACGCCGAAACTCGGCGTAAATCGCCACTCGGCGCCGGCGCCATAGGCAACGCCATCGTCATCCACGTCGCCAAGCGGCGTGTCAATTTCGGTCGTTTGGTAACCGACGCGGCCGTGCAGGTCCAAGTTGCTCGTCACCGGCAAGATCGCACGCGCATAGGCGCCGACATTGTGATTGAGTTCGATGCCGCCGTCGTCTTCAACGCCAGTGGACGCTTCGCCTTCGACCGCGAAGTTTGGACCGAAGCGATGGCCAAGCCGGCCAGTGACCGCACCGATATCGCCGCCGTCATAGTCGAAATTGGTGTAGCCGGCGCCGGCGTAGGTTTGCGCGCTAGCCGCGACTGGCGCGGCCATAAGCGCGGCCGCCGCGACGGCCGCCATCATTGCGAACTTGTTCATACTGCTGCTCTCCTCGTTCTCGAGCGGCCCCCAATCGCCGTTGACGCGGTGCGAACGGCCTTTCTTGGGCGAAGTTTCGGAGAGAGCTGCCATTTCTCCAGTGAAACGAAGCAGCGTTGCCTGTGGGACACTTAATTTCCCCAGCAGGGCGTTTACGCCCCGGATACCGGTGCGCTGCTGTTCTGGCGCGGACGCGCGAAGCGTCTTAAGGAATGTTCATGGCGCAAGCACAGAAGAAGGCTGCCGGGCCCAAAACGGGCGGCGCTGAGAACTTATGGAGTGAGGATCTGTTTGGCGCTGGCGACCCGCCGCCGGCCGCCGCAGGCGCTTACACCGCGAAAGACATCGAAGTTCTTGAAGGCCTCGAACCGGTGCGAAAGCGGCCGGGCATGTACATTGGGGGCATCGACGAACGCGCGCTGCATCACCTGTTCGCGGAAGTGCTCGACAATTCGATGGACGAAGCGGTGGCCGGGTTCGCTGACCGGATCGAGGTTGAGCTTGAGGCGGACGGCACATTGCGGGTGACCGACAACGGCCGCGGCATGCCGATCGATCCGCATCCGAAATTCCCCAAGAAATCCGCGCTCGAAGTGATCATGACGGTGCTGCACGCGGGCGGGAAGTTCTCGGATAAGGTGTATCACACGTCCGGCGGCCTGCATGGCGTCGGTGTCTCCGTTGTCAACGCTCTCTCCGACAGGGTCGAAGTGGAGGTCGCACGCGACCGTAAACTGTTCCGCCAGACCTTCTCGCGCGGCGCGCCCACCTCGAAGCTGGCTGAGATCGGCGCCGCGCATAACAGGCGCGGCACCACCGTTCGTTTCCATCCCGACGCACAGATTTTCGGGCAAGGCGCGGCGTTCAAGCCCTCGCGTCTGTTTCAGATGGCGCGCTCCAAGGCCTACTTGCAACCGGGCGTTCAGATTCGCTGGAAGTGCGATCCTTCCCGCATCAAGGACGAGACGCCCGCGGAAGCTGTCCTACACTTCCCGAACGGCCTCGCGGATTTCCTGGCTGAGCTCACGAAGGACAAGAAACCGGTCGTCGGCGAACCGTTTGCGGGCCGCAGCGAGAAGAGCGGACCGCACGGACGTGTCGAATGGGCGATCACTTGGGTGACGGACGGTTTCGGAGAGGCGGACGGTTTCCTGCGTTCGTATTGCAACACTATCTACACGCCGGACGGCGGCTTTCATGAAAGTGGCTTCCGCGGCGCCATCGCCAAGGGCCTGAAGGCCTACGCCGAATTGCGCAACAACAAGAAGGCGTCGATCATCACGCAGGACGATGTGATGAACACCGGCGCGGCCTTGGTGTCGGTGTTCATCCGCGATCCGCAATTCGAGGGCCAAACCAAGGGCCGCCTAGTCTCCACCGAAGCGGCCAAGATCGTCGAACAAGCGGTTCGAGATCCCTTCGATCACTGGCTGGCCGCCAACACCAACGAAGCTAACCGCCTGCTAGATTGGTGTATCCAGCAGGCGGAAGACCGCGTGCGCCGGCGCAAGGAAAAGGAAGTCTCGCGCCAGAGCGCCACGCGCAAGCTCCGCCTGCCCGGCAAGCTGGCGGACTGTGCGCGTTCGGATGCGCGCGATACCGAAATCTTTCTGGTCGAAGGCGACAGCGCCGGCGGCTCAGCCAAGCAAGCGCGCAACCGCGAGACGCAAGCCATCCTGCCTTTGCGCGGCAAGATTCTGAACGTCGCCTCCGCCGGCGCCGAGAAGATGAGCGGCAACCAGGAGCTCTCGGATCTGGCGCTAGCGCTCGGCGTGCAGCCCGGGGCCAAATTCAAGCTCGACGATCTGCGTTACGAGCGCGTGATCATCATGACCGACGCCGACGTCGACGGCGCCCACATCGCGTCGCTGCTGATCACCTACTTCCACAAGCAGATGCCGCAGCTGATCCGCGCCGGACGGCTCTATCTGGCGCTGCCGCCGCTCTACCGCGTCACCGCTGGCAAGGAGAGCGTTTACGCCCGCGACGAAGCGCACAAGGACGCGCTCATCAACGGCGAGTTCAAGGGCCGCAAGATTGACATCTCGCGCTTCAAGGGCCTTGGCGAGATGATGCCCGGCGACCTGAAGGAAACCACGATGGACCCCGCCACGCGCACACTCGCGCGCGTCGTGCTGGACGACAAAGGTGCGCCGGCGTTCGAAGTGCTGATCGAAACGCTGATGGGTAAGAAAGCAGAGAAGCGCTTCGAATACATCCAGGAGCACGCCAAGTTTGTGGAGGATGTCGACGTCTGAGCGCGGCAAATCCGCTCTAAACGTGCTTAAACATTGACTTTCCCGCCAAATCCCCTCATTTCCGCGCTGTCCGTTGTGCGCGCCCGAGGGCGTGCTCGCCCTCGCTGAACGCCCCCGTCTCATCCGGAGACGATGCCGGCACGAAGCGCCAACCCCCGCGACCTCCGCCCCGCGAACCTGCGCCGGCGGCGGTCCCAAGTGAGACTGAATGACCTCTGAGAATGCCGCGCCCAAAGGCGCAGAAACCGCCCAACCGCAAATCACCTTCGACGATCTTGGCCTCTCCGAACCGACCCTGCGCGCCGTGAAGGAGAGCGGCTACCACGTCCCGACGCCAATCCAGGCCGCCGCCATTCCCGAGGTGCTGAAAAACCGCGACGTTCTCGGCATCGCGCAGACCGGCACCGGGAAGACCGCCGCGTTCACGCTGCCCATGATTGACATCCTCGCCGCAGGCCGCGCTCGCGCGCGCATGCCGCGCACGCTCATCCTTGAGCCGACGCGCGAACTGGCCGCGCAAGTGGCGGAAGGCTTCGACAAGTACGGCAAGTACCAGAAGCTGACCAAGGCGCTGTTGATCGGAGGCGTTTCCTTCGGCGATCAGGACGCGCTGCTGGCGCGCGGCGTCGACGTGCTGATCGCCACGCCAGGACGCCTGCTCGATCACTTCGAACGCGGCAAGCTCTTGCTCACTGGCGTGCAAGTGATGGTGGTCGACGAAGCCGACCGCATGCTCGACATGGGCTTCATTCCCGACATCGAGCGCATCTTCAAATTGACGCCATTCACGCGCCAGACGCTGTTCTTCTCCGCCACCATGCCACCCGAGATCACGCGGCTAACCCAACAATTCCTCTCCAGCCCGGTCCGCATCGAGGCCTCTCGCCCCGCTACAGCGGCGAGCACCATTGACCAGCGCGTGGTGATGTTGCCCGGCGGCGATCCGCGCACCCGCCGCGCCGCATTGCGCGCCGCGATGACTGGCAGCGGCGAGGTCAAGAACGGCATCGTGTTCTGCAACCGCAAGACCGATGTTGATGTCGTCGCGTTGTCGCTGAAACGGCACGGCTTCAACGCGGCGCCCATTCATGGCGACCTCGATCAATCGCTGAGGACCAAGACGCTCGACCGTTTCCGGACCGGCGAGCTGCAATTCCTCATCGCATCGGATGTGGCCGCGCGCGGGCTCGACATCCCGGACGTCAGCCACGTTTTCAATTACGAGCCGCCACGCAGCCCCGATGACTACGTCCATCGTATCGGCCGCACTGGCCGCGCCGGACGCCAAGGCGCCTCGTTCACCCTCGTGGCGCCGAACGACCGCAAGAGCCTGGAGGCGATTGAGAAGCTGATCGGCAAGAGCATCGATAAGGCAGACATCGACGGCGTGCCACAGGCTGCGCTCGGCGATCCGCGCGACAGCGGCGGACGCGGACGCCGCGCCGAAGAGCTGAAGCGCGAGCACAATCGCCGTCTGCAAGAAAAGAAGCAGCGCTACCAGAAGCGCGACGCCAACCGTCCTACCGCCGCCACTGAGCCGGCCGCGCAGGCGCAAGCCGATAGCAAGCCGGGCGCTGAAAAACAGACGCGCCGCCGCAGCGGCGCGAAGAAGGATCGCGCGCCGGCGCATGCCCAGGCCGACCGCGCCAGCGGTGACGTCAAAGGGTTCGGCGACAACGCGCCCGCTTTCCTCCGCAAAAAATAAAACGCTACGGCTTCAGGCGCGCCGCCACTTGTTTGCGGAACGCCTCCCCGTAGGGCGGGCGCAGCATGGCGATGAGTTCGCTGCCGGTTTGGCGGTAGATCGCCTTCTCGTGGCTGAACTCCCGGAACCCGCGCTCGCCGTGATAGGCGCCCATGCCTGACGCCCCCACGCCCCCGAACGGCAGATCGTCCATGGAGAAATGGAAGATGACGTCATTGACTGTCACGCCGCCGGAGTGCGTGCGCGCCAGCAACGCCTCGCTTTCGCTTTCCTCTTCGCCAAAATAATAGAGCGCGAGCGGACGCGGACCCGCGTTGATCTCGGTGATCGTCTCGCTGAAATTGTCGTAAGCGCGCACAGGCAGCACCGGGCCGAAAATTTCCTCCTGCATCACCTTCATGTCCTCGGTCGCGTTCAAGACGATCGTGGGTGGAATTTTGCGATGCTCCTGCTGCGTGAAATCCTCGCCAGCAGGATTGATCTCAACGACCTCCGCGCCCTTCTCTTTGGCGTCGCTTATCAAGCCGCGCACGCGATCGAAGTGGCGCTGGTTGATCATGGCTGTGTAGTCGCCATTGTCGCGGATAGTGGGAAACATCTTCGCGGTGGCTTCCTTCGCGGCCGCGACGAATCCGTCAATCTGCTCTTTCGGCGCCAGCACATAATCCGGCGCGAGGCACACCTGACCCGCGTTCATCGCCTTCCCAGCCATCACGCGCGCAGCCGTCTTGGCCATATCGGCGCTGCGTCCGATCACCACCGGCGACTTGCCGCCGAGTTCGAGCGTCACCGGGGTAAGATTCTCCGCCGCTGCGCGCATCACGTGACGGCCGACCGAAGTGGCGCCGGTGAAGATGAGATGATCAAACGGCAGACCGGCGAAGGCCGCGCCTACATCGGGCCCGCCCAAGATCACCGCGATCTCGTCCTCGTCAAAATAGAGATCGAGTGTCTGCGCCAGCAACGCCGACGTCGCCGGTGTGAACTCGGACGGCTTCAGCATCACGCGGTTGCCCGCGGCGAAGGCGCCGGCGATGGCGTCCATGGCGAGCTGCACCGGAAAATTCCACGGCGTCATCACGCCAACCACGCCCTTGGGCTGGAAGCGCACCTCCGCCCGAGAGCCCAACAGGCCTAGCGCGGCCGGCGTCACTTTCCGCCGCTGCGGCTTCATCCACCTGTCCAGTTGCGAGCGCGCCTGCTTGAGCGGGCCGATAGCGGCGGCGATGTCAGTCAGCATCGTCATATCGCGCGAGCGGGCGCCGAAATCGCTGATAATTGCGTCGACGAAATCATCCTTGTGCGTCAGCAGCAGTTCGATGCATCGCGTGAGCCGGTGCCTACGCACCGCCGCGCCAGGCGGGCCCTTGCGGGTCTGCGCCTGCTTCTGAAAGTCGAGAATCGCGCGCATACGCGCCTTGGTCTCCTCGATCGAGGGATTGACCGGCTTGTTCATCGGCGTCTCCAGAGCTTTCGGAGCTCATTCTAGCCCCTGCCGTAGGCGTAAGGGCAATTACCAAAATTTACCCGCCCGGCGCCCGCATTTACCTCTCATCCATATCCTGGCCGCTAGCGTCGCGGCAGTGATTGCAGATTCCCGGATTGAGGGCGCGTGACAGACCAAGACGTTCTCATGCAAGGCCCTGGCGGCGAAACAGTCGCGCAGGAGACCCTCGATTTAATGCGCCTGCATGGCGTGCCGCCGACAAGCCGTAACTATGAGGTCTGGCTGGGTTACAGGCTGGGCCGCAACACGTCGTTGCGGGAAGCCATCGATACGCGCATCGCCTCCGGCCAAGGGTTCACCGCTGACTTCAACGACCAGACCTACGACAATTTTTTTACCGGGCTCGGCGCGTCCGCTCAGATTGTGCTCGCCGGTGAGCGCATCGCTCAAGACCTCGCGCAAGTCCTCACGTTCTTGAAGCAGGCCAACGAAAAGAGCGACGATTATGGCCGGACGCTGGAAACGGCGGCGACGCACCTCAATCGCGGCATGGCGCCGGATCAGCTGGGCCAGATCGTCTCCAGTCTCGCGGCTGCGACGCTCGACATGGCCAATCACAACAAGCATTTGAACGAGCAGTTGCAGCGGTCCACGCATGAGATCGACACGCTGAGGACCAGCCTGGAATCGGTGCGCATCGAGTCGCTGACCGACAGTCTCACCGGCCTCGCCAACCGGCGCATGTTCGACGAAACCTTGCGCATGCGCCTCGACGAGGCGCGCGCTCAGCGCAGCGAACTCTGCCTGCTGTTGTGCGACATCGATCACTTCAAACGGTTCAACGACACCTGGGGCCATCACACTGGTGACCAGATTTTGCGTTTCCTCGCCAGCACAATGCAGGCGCATGCGCGGCCGGATTTTCTCGTCGCGCGCTATGGCGGCGAGGAGTTCGCCATGGTGTTGCCCCGCGTGACCGCGCGGCAAGCCGAGCAGACGGCGGAGACACTTCGAGCCGCCATTCAAGCCAAGCGTCTGCGTCGGCGCTCCACCAACGAGGACCTCGGCCAAGTCACGGTGTCGATCGGCATTGCTCGGCTGCAGCCCGGCGACACGCCGCAGGGTTTTATCGAGCGCGCCGACGCTTGCCTCTATTCGTCGAAGCGCAACGGCCGCAACCAGGTCACTACCGACGCAACGCCCGTCCTTTACGTAGCGTAGCGCTTCCATAGTCAGCACAAGCGGCTAGCATCGCGCCTCCCAGGAGGCCGCCATGGCGTACGCCAAGATCAAGTACGAACAGCAAGGCGCCGTCGCTGTCGTCACCATGAACGACCCGGCGACGCTGAACGCGATCTCCGTCGAGATGACGGATGAAATGAGCGATGCGTTCGCGCGCGCCGCAAGCGAAGCACGGTGCATCGTGTTGACCGGAGAAGGACGCGCTTTTTCCTCCGGCGCGAATCTCGCCAGTGGCGCGCCGCCAATGGACGCCGAAGGGCGCCCCGATCTAGGCGGACGCTTGGAAGCCACCTTCAATCCGTTCGTCAACATGCTGCGCGAGCTGCCGATCCCGTTCGTCACCGCGGTCAATGGCGCCGCGGCGGGGATTGGCTGTTCGTTCGCGCTGCTGGGCGACCTCATTGTCGCTAGCGAGAGCGCCTACTTCCTTGAGGCCTTCCGCCGCATCGGCTTGGTGCCCGACGGCAGCGCTACTTATCATTTACCGCGTATGACAACACGCGCCCGTGCGATGGAGATGATGCTGCTCGGCGACAAGATCGCGGCAGCCAAAGCGCTGGAATGGGGCTTGATTAACCGATGTGTGCCGGACGCCGAGCTTATGCCAGCGACCATGACAATCGCCGCCGAGCTCGCAAACGGTCCGACCAGGACGCTCGGCATGATCCGCAAACTCGGTTGGGCCTCGCTCGACGCGGCGTGGAGCGAACAGTTGCTGGCGGAGCGAAACGCGCAGCGTGAGGCCGGCCGCACCGAGGATTTCCGCGAAGGCGTCCAGGCCTTCTTCCAAAAGCGCCCGCCGAACTTCAAAGGGACTTAACCGCGTTGCGCTAAACTGGCGCTCATGCAGGAGCTGGTCTGGCTTGCGGAGCCCATCCGCATTTGGCTCGAAGGCGGCACTTGGGCGGAAATCCAAGCCGCTCATGGTTTCCGTGCACTGGTCGGTTTGGCCGCCTTCCTGATCCCATCGACGCTCATCCTGCTCGGCATCGGCGGTCTGACCGAATGGCGCGAGACGCCACTCGCATTCTGGCTCGGTTTTTCGCCGCGCGATCCTAACGAAGACTGGGCCGAGAAGGCTCGTGATATCGATAAGGACGGGATGCCGGATTTCTAGCGGTTGGTCTTCGCTTTGCGTTTCGGTTTAGCCGCCGCCTTCGCTTTCGCCGCCATCAACGCCTTGCGGCCCCATTTGGCGGCTTCGTCAGGATCATCGAGCGCACTGTCAGGCAACCGCCAATAGCCCATTTCGAGTTTCTCGCCGGCGCGCGGTCCGTTCGCCGGCGCCCACACGAATGGGCCCGATCCTTCTTCGGCCAGTTCGCGCTTCAGCGCATCGTCGGCTTTGAGGAAAATTGCATCGTCCGCCAACAGCAGGAACATGACGCCGTCGGCGTATCCGCCAGCGCCGCCGAACATGCGCTTGACCTGAACCGGACCGAGACCTGCGAACAGCTCCTTGACGAAGTCGTGGAAGCTGTCGTCCGCCATGGTGCTATGCGTCCGCTTTCGCCGGCACGATGGTGACGCTCTCGCCGCAACCGCAGGCGTCGGTTTGGTTCGGATTGCGGAAAACGAACTTGGACGCCAGGCGCGTGGTCTCGAAATCGATTTCCGATCCCAACAGGAACAGCACAGCGTCCGCCGCGACCAGAATCTTTACATCCTTGTCCTCAACCAGCTCGTCAAACTGCTCAGGCGCATCCGCGTAATCGAGCGTGTATTCCATACCGGCGCAGCCGCCATTGTTGACGCCGACGCGTAGATATGGCTTGCCGCCGGCCGCCATGATTTCGCGCACGCGCGCGGCGGCGGCGTCGGTCAAACTCACGATCTTCGGTCTGGGCCTTCTGGTCATCGTCTCACAACATATTCAGTTCGAGCTTGGCTTCGTCGCTCATGCGCGCCGGCGTCCAAGGCGGCTCGAACACGAGATTCACGTTCACCGACTTCACCCCCGCTACGCGCTTAGCCGCCTCCTCGACCCAACCGGGCATTTCACCCGCCACCGGACAACCCGGGGCCGTCAGCGTCATCTCCACGTCGACATGATAATCGTCGTTGATGTCGACTTTGTAGATGAGGCCCAGTTCGTAGATATCAACCGGGATCTCCGGGTCGAACACGGTCTTGAATTGGGCCACGAGGTCGTCCGTGATGCGATCCAGCTCGGCTTGCGGAATGGCCGATTTCGGAGGTGAAGTTACGCCGTCCATAATCCCTAACTCAGAAGCTTTCGCGCCTTGTGCAAGGCTTCGATCAACACATCGACCTCTTCAAGCTTGTTATAGCACGCAAAGCTCGCCCGCGCGGTAGCGGTAACGCCCAGCCGCCGCATCAGCGGTTGCGCGCAATGATGGCCCGCCCGCACGGCGACGCCCTGGCGGTCGAGGATCTGCGCCACATCGTGTGGATGAGCGCCCTCTACCGAAAACGCGATGATGGCGCCCTTGTCCGGCGCTTCGCCATGGAGCTTGATCCAGTTCAGACCGCGCAGCGCATCCATGGCGCGATCCCGCAGCGCCGCTTCGTGCGCCTCGATGGCGCCGCGATCTTGCCCCTCATACCAATCGATGGCGGCTTTAAGCCCAATCGCTTCCAGAATAGGCGGCGTTCCTGCTTCGAAGCGATGCGGCGGCTCGTTATAGGTGACGCGTTCTCGCTCCACGATGTCGATCATCTCACCGCCGCCCTCGAACGGGGCCAGCGCCGCCAATCGCTCCGACTTGCCGTAGAGCACACCGATGCCGGTGGGCCCATAAAGCTTGTGACCAGTGAAGACATAGAAGTCCGCATCGATCGCCCGCACATCGACCCGGCCATGCACGGCGGCTTGGCAACCATCAAACACAATCGGCGCCCCTTTGGCGTGCGCGATGCGAGCCAACTCAGCGGCCGGCGTCCTGACGCCCAGCACGTTGGACATGTGGGTGATCGCCACCAACTTGGTGCGCGGACCGATCAGCGCATCAAGCGCCGCGAGATCAACGCCGCCATCATCGTCCACATCGAGCCATTTCAGCACCGCGCCCTTGCGCTCGCGCAGGAAGGCCCAAGGAACGATGTTGGAATGATGCTCCATCACCGACAGCACGATCTCGTCGCCGGGCCGGATGTGGAGCCCCGCGGCAACGATGTTGATCGCCTGCGTGCCGGATTTAGTGAAGACTATATCTTGCGCTGAGCCGGCATTGATGAAGCGCGCGACAGTTGCGCGCGCGGCCTCGAACGCCTCTGTCGTTTCATTGG
>CALBSY010000115.1 GCA_937967725.1 uncultured Alphaproteobacteria bacterium
AGCGGTTCGCGCAGAAAATAGAGCCCGGCGGCGATCACGCCCGTGGCGATCACCCACAGCGCTCCCCGTTGCGATCCGTCCATCAAGGCCCTCCTCCCGGCTTGCGCCGGAAAGGCGTGATGCGCCAAGCTGTTGCGCGAAGCAAGGAGAGGCGGATGGGGTCCAGCATCGACATCGGCGTAGCGCCCGAGGGGCCGCAGACGCTGGCGCTGAAACGCGCCAACCGGCACGGGCTGATCGCCGGCGCCACCGGCACCGGAAAAACAGTGACGCTGCAAGTGCTGGCCGAAGCGTTCGCGCGCGAAGGCGTCAATGTGTTCGCCGCCGACATCAAGGGCGATCTTTCCGGCATCGCCGCCGCTGGCGATCCCCCGCCCGGTTGGGCGGCGAAACGCGCCGAAGAGATTGGCGTGACGCTGACGCCGGATGCGGCTGAAACCGTGTTCTGGGATGTGTATGGCGAACTCGGCCATCCGATTCGCGCCACCGTGACCGAAATGGGCCCTGTGCTGATGGCGCGCATTCTGGAAGCCAGCGAAGCGCAGGAAGGCGCGCTGACGGTGGCGTTCCACTTAGCCGACGAAGAAGGCTGGGCGCTGCTCGACCTCAAGGATCTGCGCGCGCTCATTACTTACATCGCCGACAATTCGGATGAGATCGGCAAGCGTTACGGCTTGGTGACCTCGCAGACCGCGGCGGCGCTGCAAAGAAAATTGCTGCAGCTGGAGATGGACGGGGCCGAGCGCTTTTTCGGCGAGCCGGCGTTGGAGCTGAACGACTTTCTGCGGCCGGCCAAAGACGGCCGCGGCGTGGTGCACTTGCTGGCGGCCGAACGGCTGATTCAATCGCCGAAATTGTACGCCACGTTTCTGCTCTGGCTGCTCTCGGAGCTCTGGGAAGAACTTCCCGAAGTCGGCGATCAGGACAAACCCAAGCTGGTGTTCTTCTTCGACGAAGCCCACCTGCTCTTCCGCGACGCCCCAAAGTCGCTGCTCGAGCGGATCGAGCAAGTGGCGCGTCTCATCCGCTCCAAGGGCGTGGGTGTTTATTTCGTGACGCAATCGCCGGCCGACATTCCCGAGATCGTGCTTTCGCAACTCGGCAACCGCGTGCAGCACGCGTTGCGCGCCTACACGCCGACCGACCAGAAAGCGGTGCGCGCCGCGGCCAATTCGTTCCGCGCGGCGCCTGGCATGGACGTAGCCAAGGAAATCCAAGAACTGGGCGTAGGCGTCGCGCTGGTTTCAACGCTCGACGACAAGGGCGCGCCGACGCCGGTGGCCCGCACCAAAGTGCGCCCGCCCAACAGCCATGTCGGCCCGATCGAGCGCGATGCGCGCGATGCGCTGATGAAGAGTTCGGCGTACGGCAAGAAATACGAAAAGGCGGTGGATCGCGAGAGTGCGTACGAGTTACTGGCGAAACGGGCTGAGCGCGCGGCGAAAGAAGCGGAACGCGAAGCCAAACGCGAAGAGCGCTCCACCCGCAGCCCGCGCTCGCGCTCGACCACGCGGCGGCGCACGTCGCGCACCAGCGCCGCCGAGCGCGTAACCGGGCGGGTGGCGTCGAACGTGTTCAACACCATTGCGCGTGAGATCATGCGGGGAATTTTGGGTACGCCGCGGCGGCGCCGCTAACTCGACGCGTCCGATTGGCGGCGCGTGAGGGTTAGAGTCTCCTTTGGCTGAA
This sequence comes from uncultured Alphaproteobacteria bacterium, assembly GCA_937967725.1. Taxonomy (GTDB): domain Bacteria; phylum Pseudomonadota; class Alphaproteobacteria; order Caulobacterales; family Aquidulcibacteraceae; genus Vitreimonas. The sequence continues at coordinate 1,690 of CALBSY010000115.1, forward strand.
GTGGCTCGCCAAGTCTAGTCGGTAGCGTCGGCCAACTGCGAGACTGATTTAAGCACCCAATGGCATGAACTCGGTGTGCGCCGCCTGCGCCGCAATAATGAGGCGGCGCCTAGTGCATCCGTCGCCCTTCGCGCGCCCGCGCCAGGCCGCGAACCGCGTAATCGTTGTCCGGATCCATCTCAAGGGAGGTCTGGAAGTGACGGATGGCGGTCGTGAAGTCGCCGCGGCGTGCGGCAACGTCGGCAAGCCCGTCATAGCTGTAGGCCGAGCGCGGAAACTTCTCGATTGCGAAGATGAAGATCGCTTGCGCTTCGGCGAGCCGGTTTGCTTCGACTAAGCTATAGCCGAGACGCTCGTTACACATGCGGAGAAGAACACAGCCGCGACGATGATAAGCATGCCAGCTCGCAGCGAGCCCTTGCGCATGACGTCCCTCCAAGAACCCCGTCACCTGCATTGGGCTCTAGCGGCGCCGTGTTTCAGCATTGTTGCGGGAGGCCGCTTTCGGTGAAAAGCAGACGCCGATGGCGGCGCATCAATCCACGATGCCGCTCTTCCACTCGGCGTCGCGGCGCGGCAGCGCCAGATAGCTTTCGCTGCGCATTTCCATCAGGCGCGAGGCGGTGCGTTCGAACTCGAAACTCTGATCGCCGGCAGGGTAAAGCTGCGCCGGCTCGGCGTCGGCGCTGGCGATCAGCTTTACCTTGGCTTCGTAGAGCGCATCGACCAGCGTGCGGAAGCGCGCAGCCTCCTCGCGCATGGCCGGGGTCAGGCGGGGAATGTTTTCCAGGATCACGGTGTGAAAGCGCTCGGCGATTTCCAGATAATCGGCGGCGCCGAGCGCGCGCTTGCATAAGTTGTCGAAGCTGAAGCGCGCCATGCCGGCCGCTTCGCGCTCGACCCTGAGCTGCCGCCCGCCGACATCGAGCGTGACGGCCTGCGCGTGCGCGCCGGCGGTGAGCCGCTTCCAGGCGCTTTCGATGGCTTCGTCCGCCGCGGGACCGAGCGGCGCGTAATAGACCGGCGCCGCCATCAACTGCTTGAGGCGAAAATCCTGCGGGCCGGCGAGCTCGACCAGATCAAGCTTTCGCTCGATGAGTTCGATAAAAGGCAGAAAGAGTTGGCGATTGAGGCCGTGCTTGTAGAGATCGGCGGGCGGACGGTTAGAGGTGGCGACGACGACGACATCCTCGGCGAACAAACGTTCGAACAGACGGCCCAGGATCATGGCGTCGGCGATGTCGGTAACCTGCAGCTCGTCGAAGCAGAGCAGCCGCGCTTCGTCGGCCACGTGTTTGGCGGCGTCAGCGATCAGTTGATCCTGCCCCGCCCCTTTCGCGCGCGCGCCACGCAGGAAGGCGTGCCGCGCCAGCATGAATTCGTGAAAGTGGACGCGGCGCTTCTTCTCCACCGCGACGGTCTCGAAGAACAGGTCCATCAGCATCGACTTGCCGCGGCCGACCGGGCCCCAGAGATAAAGCCCGCGCGGGGACGGCGACTTGCCGAACCAGGCGCCGGGCTTCCACGCCTCCAGTTCGCGCGCCAGCCGGTCGAGCCGCTCGGCCGCCACCGCCTGGTCGGCGTCGGGGACGAGCTCGCCCTCGGCGAGGCGCTGGCGGTAGGCGGCCAAGGGCGCGGACATCGCGCTTCGGTTGCCTGTGGAAGCTGCGCTTGGCAAGCGCCGGCTCTAGGCGGCGGCGGCCCGGCATGCTTCCCTCCGGCGCGTGCGGTCCGAGTCGCAGGAAAACATGACGCAAGCAGACGCCCTCGCGCCGCCGGCCGCGAGCGATGCGCGCCAGGCGCATATCGTCGACGTGCTGATCGAGGAGCGCGCGCCCAAGCTGTCGTCGAGCTGGATCTGGCCGCTGGCGCGGCCGCTGCTCTATACCATCCTCAATTACGACAAGGCCGTACGCATGGCCGACGCGATCGCGCCAATGCGCGGGCGGGAGGCGCTGGACTACATCTCGCAGCTCTTGCAGCTGAAGCTGGAGGTAACCGGCCTGGAGCGCGTGCCGGCGAGTGGCCCGTTCTTGATGCTGGCCAATCATCCGACTGGCATCACCGACGGACTGGCGGTGTACGACGCTGTGAAGTCGGCGCGGCCAGACGTGCTGTTCTACGCCAATTCGGACGCGCACCGCGCCTGCCCCGGCTTCGTCGACAATCTTATCCCGGTCGAGTGGGTGCCGGGCAAGCGCACGCGCGAACGCACGCGGGTGACGCTGAAAATGACCGAGCAGGCGTTTGGCGAAGGCCGGCCGATCGTGATCTTCCCCGCCGGGCGGCTGGCGCGCGTGATCGATGGCGTGCTGACTGATCGCGAATGGCAGGCGACCGCGGCAAGCCTCGCGCGCAAATACAGCGTGCCGATCGTGCCGTGCCATGTGGCGGGCCCGTATTCGTTCTGGTTTCACACCTTCGCGAAATTCTCCGCCGAACTGCGCGACATCACGCTGTTCCACGAATTTCTCAACAAGCAAGGCAAGACCTACCAGCTGAAGATCGCGCCTTTGATACCGCCCGAGCATGCATCAGGCGATGCAACCAGCACTATCCGCAGGATCAAGCGCTACATCGAACGCGTCGTGCCCGCGACTCCGGACGCGCCCTTCGATCCGGCTGGGCCCGAGTGCACCTGGCGCGATCCGCCGCTAACTGGCGCAATCACGCGCTAGTTCGCAGCCGGGGCCGGCGGCACGTTCAGTGTTACGCCCTGCTTCACACACATTCGGATGTCGCGTGTCGCGGTGAAATCAGCAAGCGGATCGCCGCCAAGCACCAGAAAACTTGCCTCATATCCCGGCGCGAGGCGTCCTAGCCTGCGCTCGGGAAACAGCGTTTGCGCGCAATCCGTGCTCCACATTCGCAGCAGTTCGGCATCTGTGAACAGGTCCAGGCCACGCAGGAAATCAATCTCAGCACTCGATGTCTCGCCGTAGGTGTCGCTGCCGGCGGCGAGCGTCGCGCCGGCGTCGCGCAATGCACGAAGGTTTGCGATCATGTCCGCGCGCATTGCTGCGTAGGGCGCGGGATCGCGCTGGGCGTAGCGTTCGATCAGCATGCCCGTCGTCATCACGGGCACGCCGCGCTCCGCGGCGAGCCGCGCGTCGGCGAGGTCGATGCGCGTCGGCGAGGTCGATGCGCGTCGGCTGCGAGTTGCCGGGCATGTGCGCGATGACGTCAACGCCCGAACTGAGCGCCACGTGGAAATCGTGCCCACTCTCGACGTGTGCAAAGACGCGCAGGCCGGAGGCGTGTGCGCGTTCGACGATGCGCGGAACCAAAGCGGGATCGAGGCCCTTGTTGCCGAAGAAAGTCTCATCGTCCCGGCGCCGTTCGAACTCCTCCGAATAGAGCAGGAAGATTTTGATGAAGTCCGGCTCGAAACCCGCGATGATCGGCCAGCGGCGTTCTAGATCAGCCTCATTGTCGATGACGAAATAGGCTTCATCAGCCAGCGTCTCGCGAGTGAAGCCAGGATAATTCCCGCGTTCGAGCAGGAACTCACGCAGGCGGATCGGGTGCCCGCCGGTCGCGGTCAGGCCGCCATTGCCGTAAAGCACATCGACGCTGGCGGGCGTGTTGTAGGTGTCGCGCACCTGATTGCTGATAGTCGGCACGTTCGACAGCAGACCGACATAGAAGATTCCATCGCGCAGATACGCATCAATCGCCGCTTGGTTCTGATAAGGTGAGCCAAGATTGTGATTGTGAGCTTCACAGAACGGCGGCACGACATAGCCGCCCTCGAGATCGATGCGCAGAGCCGCCGTGTTCGGCGCGGCATCGATGAAGCGCGCTTGCTCGACGACCACGGCGCCGGGCGCGAAGCTTTCGCCGTTCCAGACGAAACCATTCACATAAGCGACCCGGCCAGCATGTTGCGCCTCCTCGCCCGGAGTGGCCGCACAGGCCGCTAGCGCGGCAACAGCAACAATGGCGCGTTTCATCGTCTCCCTCGCGGCGGATTTGCGCAAACCCCTGTATACTAGGCGTATTTTTGTGAGTTCACGCGCTTTGCGACGAGCGCGCAAATTTGTGAAATTTTAGCCATGGACGAACGCGGCGGCGCAGTGCAGCTTGGTCGTCGCGAGGGGCGGTGTCGGAGGGAGACTTCCATGCGCGCCCAAACTGTATTGGCTGTCGCGATCTGGGCAGGCTTGGCTGCGGCCACCTTCGCCATTCCCTATATTCCGCCGCCGCGCCCCGTCTACGAAGCGCCGATCGACCGTGCGCTTGCGAACGTCGCCGCCATGGAAGGCATGGACGAAGCGCAGCGCGAGCGTCTGCTCGGGCGGCTCAACCTGCTCGCCTATGCGCGCGACGACGGCGATTTCACTTACTTGCAAGACGGCGATGAGCTGAACCTGGCCGGCAGCGTGCGGTGCGCCGACGCGCCGCGAAACATGCGCTTCCCGCAAGAAGAACCGGCGCCAGAGTTCGGCCCGGACGATCGCTGTGCGCAGCTCGACTTCAACCTTGGCCCGCGCGACGAAGTGCCGGAGACCACGCCGGAAGACGCCAGCGCCGGAGCACGGGCGCGTCTTGAGGCGGCGCGCCGGCATTATGCACAAGCGATCGAACTGGACGGCGAAGATTTGCGCGCGCGGCTCGGCTATGCCTACGTGCTCGACCGCTTGGGCGAGACCAACGAAGCGCGGCGCGAACTGCGCTGTATCCTACGCCTTGGTCTGCCGCGCCTCTCGGACGCACGCTCGGAGTGGGAAGACCACGCCGTGCTGACCGAAACCGCAGCGCACCTGGAGCATCTGGCCACGTCGCGCGGCGATCGCGCCAAGATGCGTCAATTGCGCGAACGGCTCGAGGCGAGCCAGCCGATCATGTACGTGACCCCTATCGTCCTGCCGCTGAGCGAACGGCCGTTTGACGCCATTATCGATCCCGGTTCGCCGGTGGCGTTCGATTTCGCAGGCACCGGCGACCGGCGCGCGCAAGGCTGGCTTACGCCGGACGCGGCGTGGCTGGTGTGGGATCCGGAGTGGCGCGGCGATATCCGCTCCGGCTTCGACATGATCGGGCAGCGCACTTGGTCGGTGTTCTGGAGCGACGGCTTCGAGGCGCTGCGCGCGCTCGATGACAATCGCGATGGCGAACTGACCGGCGCAGAACTTGGCGGATTGGCGCTGTGGCGCGACGAGAACCGCAACGGCGTGAGCGATCCGGGCGAAGTGCTGCCGGCCAACGTACACGGCATCGCCGCGCTGGCGGTGCGTGGCCGGGCGACTCGGCCAGGGCTGATCACGGCCCCGGCGGGCGTGCGGTTCGAGGATGGACGTACGCGCCCGCTCTACGATTGGACGCCGGGCCTCGGCGGCCCCACATCGTAGCGCTCAATTTGTGCGCGCGGCTTTGATCGCCGCGGCGAGATCGTCGGGCTGAAACGGTTTTTGCAACACAGTGTGAGTGCGCCACTCTTCCTTCAATCCCGATGCGCCGTAGCCGGTGGCGAAGACAAAAGGCACGCCCCGCGCCTTCAGCACGTCAGCCACCGGATAGGTGTGCTGACCATTCAGATTGACATCAATGATGGCGAAATCGATCGCCAGTTCGCTGGCCAGTTTTTGCGCTTCGTCGAGGCGGCCCGCGGTCCCGCAAACCTGGTGACCGAGATCGGTGATGAGATCTTCCACCATCATGGCGACGATGGATTCGTCCTCGACGATCAAGACTTTCAACTTATCCGTCACTGCCCGCCCGTCCCCGACGCTAATCTTCCAGCGGCGCGCTGACCCGCGCTTCCAAGCCGGTGCCATGATACAGTATGCGCGCCTCACCGCCCAGATCATTTGATAGGCCGCGCTCAATTAGCCGCGTTCCAAAGCCTTTGCGCCGCGGCGGCGTGACCGGCGGGCCGCCGCTTTCGCGCCAGTCCAGCGTGAGCACGCCGTCCTCGACGCGCCAGTCGATCGCGATGCGGCCAGTATTGTTCGATAGCGCGCCGTACTTTACGGCATTGGTCGCCAATTCGTGCAGCGCCATGGAGAGTGCAAGCGCTTGACGCGGCGTGACCCGCAGCGCCGGCCCTTTCGCGGCGATGCGGTCGCCTTGGCGAAACGGCGACATCGCCTGGCTGATGACTTGCCACAAATCGGCGCCGGCCCAGTGCTCGCGAGTTAGAATGTCATGCGCGTTCGCCAAAGCGGCGATGCGTGAATTGAACAGCGCCAGCGATCCTTCGCGATCGTCGCTCGCGCGCAGTGTCTGCATCGCGAGCGACTGCACGGTTGCGAGCGTGTTCTTCACGCGGTGATTGAGTTCGTTGATCAGCAAAGTGCGCTGCTCTTCCGAACGCTTCCGCTCGGTGATGTCGCGCGCAATCTTCGACGCGCCGACGATGCGCCCCAGCGCATCTTTGATCGGCGAAACGGTCAACGAAATGTGGATGCGCTCGCCATTCTTGCGCTGCCGGATCGTCTCATAGTGCGAAAGGCTTTCGCCGCGGCGAATGCGATCGATGATGCCGGGCTCTTCGCTTTGATATTCGGGCGGGATCAGCGTGAGGATGGACTTGCCGACGATCTCCTCGGCCTTGTAGCCAAACAGTCGTTCGGCGCCCTTGTTCCAGCTGGTGATCACGCCATTCAGATCCTTGCTGACAATGGCGTCGCCGGAGTTTTCGACGATAGAGATGAACTTCTGACGCACCTCTTCCGCGACCAATCGCTCGGTAATATCGGTATTGGTGCCAAACCAGCGAACGATATGACCCCGCTCGTCGCGGATGGGCAGCGCGCGTGACAGAAACCAGCGGTACTCGCCGTCCTTGCCGCGCAGCGGAAACGTGTCTTCCCACGGCTCGCCGCTGGCGATGTGTTTCTTAAACTGCGCGGTTACGCGGTCGACGTGATCGGGATGATGCACGCGCTGCCAGCCCCAGCCCTGCATCTGCTCCAGCGTCGTGCCGGTGTAGTCAAACCAGCGCTTGTTGTACCAATAGATCCAGCCCGTGGCGTCGGTCATCCAGGTGAATTGGTGGATGTTGTCAGCCAGAGCGCGAAACTCCGCATCGCTCTTGCGTTGGCGCTCTTCGGCCCGCTTGCGCTCGCTGACGTCGCGGGTGACAGCCAGCTGCACCGTGGTTCCGTCGGGATTGCGGAACGGCGCAGCATGCGTCTCCATGTGGCGGCGTACGCCGTTCAGGCCAATGATGTCGAATTCCAGCGATCCGCGATTTCCCGCGCAGACCGCCTCATTGAGCGCCTTGAAGGCTTCCCGATGCTCCGGCGCAATCACGTCGTAGATTGACGCGCCTTCCAGCGTTTCGAAGCAATCGGCGCCGACCATGGCGAGACCCGAGGAGTTCATGTGCAATAGCGCGCCGTCGGGCGCGACGAGTTTCACGCACTCCGGCGTCGTCTCGATGATGGCGCGGTAACGCGCTTCGCTCTCGCGCAAAGACGCTTCGCCTCGCGTGCGCGCGATGCTGAAGCTCAACTGATGCGCAATCGTCATCGCCAGATTGAGTTCTTCCGGCGTGAACACATGCGGCGCATCGAAATACACCATGAACTTGCCGACAACGCCGCCATCGACGCTTAGGGGCACAAACGCCAAGGCGCCGATGCCTTCGTTGCGGATCGTCGCTTTGAGCGCATCGTCGATCTCAGCTGCTTCAATGTCGTCGATTGTGAACAGTTCGGCGTTGCGTTCGCCCGGCTTCCAGGGCGTGTGGCCGGTAACGGCTTTGCGGTACGCTGACGACAGGCCGCGCGCGGCGACAAATTGCATGACGCCGCAGTCGTCGAACAGCAGGATCGAGCAGCCGCTACAGCGCACCGCAGCGAGGATGGCGTCGAGGGCGGCTCCATGCAAATCCGACATCGTTTCCGCACGATGCAGACGGTCGGTAAATCGATACAGTGCGGCTTGCTCCTCGGCGTAGCGCGCGGCGGCGGCCTCGGCGCGGGTGACCGCGCTTATGTCCACCAACAGATTCACCGCGCCCGTGAGGGCGCCGTTGGCGTCGAACAATGGCGTCGGGAAAGGCGTCAGCGGCATGCGCTCGCCATTGGGGCGCTCGGCGATAACCTGCACGCCGCGCACGGGACGGCCTGTCTTGAGCGCCTCCGCCATTGGGCATTGATCGAGCGGCAGAGGCTCACCGTTAGCGCGGTAGAGTTTCCAGGTGACGCACCACTTGTCTTGCCCGATGCGCGGCGTGCGACCGGCCAGTTCTTCAGCGGCGCGGTTGAAGTAGGTCACGACCCCATCTGCGTCGGTGGTGTAGACGGCGGTCGGGAGCACATCGAATAAGGCGCGAAAATTGGGCTCGGCGATTGCGCCGGGCGCCTTTTGGCCGCCTGTGCGCCCCCTTCCGGCTTCCGCGATGTTGCTCAAAACCCGCACTCCCCGCGCATCACACAGCCCGCGGCAACCCGGAGCAACGCCCAAAACGAGAGAAGGTTCCCCGGGGGACTGGGAGCTTACACCTTTCGCTCGACCATGGCCTTCTTGATCTCGGCGATGGCCTTGGCCGGGTTGAGGCCCTTGGGGCAGACCTGGGCGCAGTTCATGATGGTGTGGCAGCGGTAAAGCTTGAACGGGTCCTCGAGCGCATCGAGCCGCTCGCCCTGGTTCTCGTCGCGGCTGTCGGCGATCCAGCGATAAGCCTGCAACAGAGCGGCTGGGCCATAGAAGCGATCGCTATTCCACCAATAGGACGGGCACGACGTGGAGCAACAGGCGCAGAGGATGCACTCGTAAAGGCCGTCTAGCTTGGCCCGCTCTTCCGGACTCTGACGCCATTCCGTATCGGGTTGGGGCGTCACAGTTTGCAGGTAGGGCTGGATCGCCGCGTACTGGGCGGTGAAGTTGTTGAGGTCGGGCACTAGGTCTTTCACCACCGGCTGGCTCGGCAGCGGCGCGACCGTGATCACGCCCTCGGGCAATTCGTCCATGCCCTTTGTGCAGGCGAGCGTGTTGCGGCCGGAAATATTCATCGCGCATGAGCCGCACACGCCCTCCCGGCACGAGCGGCGGAAGGTCAGCGTCGAGTCGATGTCGTTCTTGATCGCGATCAGCGCGTCCAGGACCATTGGGCCGCAAGTGTCGAGATCGAGCTCGTAAATGTCCCAGCGCGGATTGTTTCCGGCGTCGGGATCGTAGCGATAGACCTTGAATGTGCGCACGTTGACGGCGCCCTGCGGCGCGGGATGGCGCTTGCCTGCTTTGATCTGCGAATTGCGCGGCAACGTGAGCTGAACCATGCCCCGGTGATGGCGAGCGCCGGGGCAAGCGTCAAGGCGACACGTCGCCCCCGGCCCTACTCCGCGGTGACTGGCCTCGTTTCGCTGCCGCGGCCGTACCAATCGATGCGGCGGGTGGCGATCATGGTGGCGGCGATGACGGCGAAGGCGACGACCGAACCGGCCAGCAACGCGAAATCCTCCAGTGTCATCAGCACGTACATCGCCGCATAGAGCAGACCGAGACCGATCAGCGCGCGCAAGCCAACCGCGGCCGAGGCGAACGAGGCGCCGGCATAGTAGCCGAGCAGCGCAACCGTGGCGGCGGCGGCGATGAAGAAGGCCGGCGTAAAGCCGATAATTTCGGTCATCGACAGCAGCAATAGGTAGAACACGCATTGCGCGAGACCGACCAGGATGTATTGCGCCGGGTGGGCTTTGCGCCCGCTGACCGCCTCGAAGATCAGCGTCGCCAGAAACACGATGCCGATGAACATGATGCCGTAGCGAACCGCGCGCACAACGCCCTGATAGATGTCGTCGGAGGCGACGAAGGTCACGGCCATGTCGCGCCCCGCGGCCGCGCCCAGATTGAAACTGTTGAGATCCGCCGCCTTCTCCACGCCACGCGCAACAAACGGCACGCGCCAGGACACGACAAAACCCTGATCAGTGGACTGCAGCGCCTCGCTGGACTGGAAGTAACCCTCTGCGCGCGCGTCCTCACGGTGGCCGCGGATTGTGGCGGAGGTATCCTGTGCGAAAGCCGCGATGGAGAACCGCTGCGCGCCGGTGAGTGAAAGCCGAGTCTCTACGGTGAAGGCGGCGGGCGCGCTGTCGAGGCGCGCGGGCGCAGCGAACGCCGGCAAGATCGTCGGCGGCGCAACCGCGGGCGGAGAAGACAAGCCCGGCCGCACGTAATCGCGAGCCGGCGCGGCAAGATTCAGGTCGGAGATCGGTTCGAAGGTTTCACTCGATCCATCCGGGAAACGCAATTGCGCGGCGTTGCGAATAGAGCGGCTGTCGCTGACGAACATGACGATCCGCGCCTGGCTCCAATCGAACCGGTAGGCGTCATCGACGTCTTCGAGCGCTGCGGCAGGGCTGAAACTGGCGTCGAACTCGGTATCGGCAGTGTAGATCGCGGCGCGATAGATACCGACCGGGCGATCCGTGACGGTCAGCGTCGTATCCGCCGATCCGGTGTCGGCGAACACAACGAACGAACCGCGCTCGGTGCGCCGCTGCGAGCGGCCTTCACTGTCCGTGCCTTCGACCGTGCGCTGATACGGCACGAGCAGCATCGGACCGCCGACCACCTGCGCGCCGCCGGCGTTGGCGCCGATCTCCGCGGTGACTTGATTGGCGCGCGCCTGGCGTTCGCCGACGAGACCGCCGACAACGATAAGCGGAATGCCCATGGCTAGAACCAGCAAACAAACCAGCAGCAGTTTGAGTCCTAGCGATCCGCGCGGGATCAGGCCCGAGATCGGGTTCGTCGCCACGTTATTCCCTCCCGCGCGTCAGGTGCTGCGCGCGCAACAATGATCGCCGCGATCAAGGCGAGATGTCGACCGGCACCGAGCTTTCCGGCGGCGTCCAGATGTCTTCTTCGGGCGGCGCGGGCGCCGCGGCGCTGAGCGCGATGACGAACGCCGCAGCGCCCGCGAGCGCGCAGCCGAATGACCACAACAGCGCGATCCAATCGTAGGATTGCGACACGCGCTCCGGCTCGCCGCCGCGCGCCAGCGTCGCCTGCCGGCGCCATTCGATTAGCCCAAAGCCGATCACGAAAACCAGCGGCACCCAAAATCCCCAAGGTGCGGCCGTGGGCATCCCTGGCCGTACGAACAGCCCGAGCGATCCGAGCGCCAATCCGCCCAAGATCAGGAATTCCACCAGGGCCTGGCCGCGGCGATCG
>CALBSY010000116.1 GCA_937967725.1 uncultured Alphaproteobacteria bacterium
GGCCGCCGGCGCGATCTACAAATTCGTCTGGAACGTCTATTGCGACTGGTATCTTGAGTTCATCAAGCCATTGCTGAACGGTGAGGACGAAGACGCCAAAACCGAAACGCGCCGCACAGCGGCTTGGGTGCTGGATCAAATCCTGATCATGCTGCACCCGTTCATGCCGTTCATCACCGAGGAGCTTTGGGCGCGAACCGGCGAGTACGGCTCCAAGCGCACCGGCATGCTGATTACGGAAGCATGGCCGCAGCTTTCGTTGGAGCTCGTCGATAGCGGCGCGGAGGCGGAAATCGCTTGGATGGTGGAGCTGATCGCCGAGACGCGCTCTACCCGCTCCGAACTCAACGTTCCCCCCGGCGCTAAGATTCCATTGCTGCTGATCGGCGCAGATGAGGCGACTCAAGCCCGGCTCGAGCGATACCAAGATCTGATCGACCGCATGGCGCGGCTCGAATACTCGACCAGCGCCAAGGATGCGCCAAAGGGCTCGGTGACCTTTGTGTTGGACGGCGCGACGGTGGCGTTGCCTCTTGAGGGTGTGGTCGATCTGCCGGCCGAAGCCGCGCGCCTGAAGAAAGACATCGGCAAGCTCGAAGGCGAGATCGGCAAAATGGACGCCAAGCTCGGCAACGCCTCGTTCATTGAGAAGGCGCCCGAAGAGGTGGTCGAGGAGTTGCGAGAGCGGCGAGAAAGCGCCGCGGCGACGGCGGCCAAACTCGGCCACGCATTGAAGCAGATCGGCGCGTAATGCGTATTTTTGTCACTGGCGCTTCGGGATTTGTCGGCGGCGCAGCGGCGACCAAGCTGGCGACGGACGGGCACGAGGTGTTTGCCATGTCGCGCTCGGAAAAGTCCGATGTCGCCATCCGCGCCACCGGCGCGACGCCGGTGCGCTGTGATCTGGAATCTGTAACTCCAGAACATCTGAACGGCGCTGCGGTCGTGCTGCATTGTGCGGCGTTCGTCGAACAGTGGGGTCCGCGCGACGCCTGGCGGCGCTTCAATGTCGATGGCACGGCGCGCATGCTGGATGTTGCGAAACAGGCTGGCGCCAAGCGCTTCATTCACATCAGTACGGAATCCGTGCACTGGCGCGGCCAACATCTGCGCAACGCCGACGAAACCTACCCGCGCGCGCCGAACTCGCCCTATCCTTACGCAGCCACCAAGGCGCAGGCGGAGGAATTGGTCGAGCGCGCCGCAGGCGATGGCTTCGAGACCATTATCCTGCGCCCCCGCTTCATCTGGGGCCCTGGCGACACCACGCTTCTCCCGACCATCGAGCAGGTCGCGCAATCCGGCCAATGGATGTGGGTCAATGGCGGCAGAGCGCGCACCTCAACCACCCACATCGACAATCTGGTTCACGCCATCGTACTGGCGTTGAGTGCGGGCCGCTCCGGCGAAGCGTATTTCATACTTGATGACGGCGTGCGCACTATGCGCGAGATGATCGGCGGCATCGCCGCCGCGCGCGGCATCAATCTGCCGGACCGAAGCATCCCAGCCTGGGCCGCAGACGCCATTGGCGCGACGTGCGAGGGCGCATGGCGCACACTGCCGCTCAAAGGCGAACCGCCGCTGACGCGCTTCTCCGCCATGATCTTATCGCGCGACAGCGTATTGAATGGCGCAAAGGCCCGCCGCGAGATGGGATACGCGCCCGTAATCAGCGTTGAGGACGGCTTGCGCGGTCTCGCGCGGACTTAAACGGCGACAATCGCCCCGCGCCCGGCCTCGTCGCCAATGGCGATGCGTTTGCCGTCCGCGCTCCATGCGAGCGCCGTCACGGCGCCTTCGCCCGGCTCGTCTAGCTCCATGCCGAGCTGATCTGAGAAGCGCACGAGCAGCGCCGCGCCGTCGGCGTAGCCGATCGCCAGCACCTCCTCGCTGGGATGGAACGCTACCGCCGTCACCAGCGCTTCGCGTTCGCCCGGCTGCAGCGGGGCTTTGCCCTGCGGTCCGAGCTTGCCGACGAACGGCCACACGATGGCGGCGTTGGCGCCGGACGTGGCGAGCCAGCGGCCGCGTTTGTCCCAGGAGAAGCAGCGCGTCTTGGCTGGATAGCCCTCCATGCGCAGATCGATCTTCTCCGGCAGACGCCAGCCATGCAGCGCATTCTCCTGCATCGCGGTGATGACGTAGTCCGCGTCATGCGAAAGCGTTACCGCCAGATGCGATCCGGCCCATTTCAGTTCTTGCCCTTTATCGTCCGCCATCAGCGCATAGCGCAGGGTTGCGCCGCCATAATGGCTCGCGGCCAGGCGCCGGCCTTTCGCATCGAGCGCTAAGCCGCCGAGGGATGAAGGGTAGGCGAAGCGGTGCGTCTCTCTGCCCTCGCGAAAGACCACCGCTTCCTTGCTCACGCCGGCGATGATGACCCCCGATACGCGGCTCGCCACGACATGATCGACCCACTTGCGCAACTCTGCCAGCGTTGCGGATTCGCCAGTGGGAGAGGTGAGCTTGATATGCCCGTCGTCGCCGCCGGTGACGATGCGTTTGCCGTCGGGATGCAGAGTGGCGCTAAGAATGGCGCCGTCATGCGCCTGCGCGCGGCGCAGCGCGCCGTCGCCCGCCGCGATGATGACGGCGCCGTCGCCTAACGCGAACAATGCCTCGTCACCAATCCAATGCACGGACGTCGCCGGGGCGCCAAGCGCCAGTCTGCGCCCCGTCTGATAGACTTGCGCACTCACGCCGCGCATGCCGCGAACGCGCGTTCCAGTTCGGCGCGGTCGAGGTTGCGGCCGATGAACACCAGGCGCGAGGCGCGTGGTTCGCCGTCTCTCCATTCGCGCTGCGTGTCGCCCTCATCGATCATGTTCACGCCATGGACCACGCAGCGCTTCTGTTCGTCCGCGAAGGCAAAGATGCCCTTGAGCCGGAGAATGTCCCGGCCGCGCGCCTGAGTGAGTTCATTGAGCCACGGCAGCAGCTTCTGCGGGTCGATCGGCGCTTCTGTGGAGAGCGCCACGCTGGTGATGCCGGCCGCGCCGACATGGTCGTGAGCATGGCTGTGATCGTGTGCATGATCGTGATGCGCGCACGTATCGTCGCAATCGTGGTCAGGCAGGAAGTGCGGATCGATTTCAGCGACGCGCTCCAGATCGAACGCGCCAACATCAAGGATGGCGTCGAGCGGAATGTCGCCGCGCGTCATGCGGTGGAGCCGCGCGCTGGCGTTGAGCGCGCGGATTTGACGTTCAACAGCCGCCAGTTCGTCCTTCGAAACCAGATCCGTCTTGTTCAGCAAGATCACGTCCGCAAACGCGACTTGCTCAGCGGCTTCCTCGTTCGCCTCAAGCTGCTGCGCCACGTGCTTCGCATCGACGACCGTCACGATTGCATCAAGCCTGGTCTTCGCCCGTACGTCGGCGTCAACGAAAAATGTCTGCGCCACCGGCGCCGGCTTCGCCAATCCGGTTGTCTCCACCAGGATTGCGTCGAACCGGCCTTTGCGCTTCATCAGGCCGTCGATGATGCGAATGAGATCGCCGCGCACGGTGCAACAGACGCAGCCATTGTTCATCTCGAAGACTTCTTCGTCCGCATCGACGATGAGGTCGTTGTCGATGCCGATTTCACCGAATTCATTGACGATCACCGCGTATTTCTTGCCGTGAGGCTCCGTCAGAATACGGTTCAGCAGCGTGGTCTTGCCCGCGCCCAGGAAGCCTGTGAGCACGGTAACGGGGACGGACTGGGTCATGCGCCCTAGATAGCTATTCCGGCCCAGGACGCCAGCCGCTAGGGTGGCCTCAGACGTGGGGGAAATCGCGCATGAGCTGGAAACGCATACTCATGATCGTCGTCGGCAGCTTGGTGGCGCTGGCGCTCATGGGCGCAGGCGTGCTCGCCTACCTCGTACTGCGTCTCGACGTGGCCGCGGAAGTGGAACGCGCCGTTGAGGGCGCCACCGGGCGCGACGTCGTGATCGCGGGTGAGGCGGGGGTTAGTTTCTGGCCGGTGTTGGGCCTGCGAGCGGAAGAGGTCACGCTCGCCAATGTCGAGGGCGGACGCGCGCCGTCGTTCATCGCCGCGGACGAAATCGATATCGGCGTGGAGTTGCGTCCGTTGCTTGATCGCCAAGTCAATGTGCGCCGCCTCGTGCTGCAACGTCCGCGCATTGCGCTTGAAGTCGACAATGAAGGCGCGCCCAATTGGGTTCTCGCGCCGCGCCCGCCCGAAGGACCGCCGCCAACCACTACGCCCGGCGAGCCGCCGGTCGATGTCGCGCGCACGCGCCTGCGCGAAGTGCGCATTCGCAATGGCGAGGTGAGCTTTTTCGATGCGCGCCGCGGCGCAGGCTGGGTGATCGGCGACGTTGACATCAGCACGGCGATTACAGCGCTCGACGAACCAATGCGGGCCAAGGGCTCGGTGCGCTACAATGACGAAACCGTCCGCCTCGACATGGAGATTGGCCAACCCGGCGCGGCCATCCGCGGCGAGGTCACGCCAATTTCGCTTCAGCTCGAAAGCGAATTGCTCAATGCCGAGTTCGAGGGACAAACCTTGGCCGCATCGGGCGAACTGGCCGGCGCGGTGCGCGCGCACGGATCGAGCCTGCGCCGTCTAGCCGCCTGGACCGGTGCGCCGATCCAGGGCGGGGTCGGGCTTGAGCAATTTGCCGTTTCCGGCCGTATCGCCATCGGCAACGGGGCTTACAGTTTCTCGAATGCTGGCTTCGCCATCGATCTCGTGCGCGGGCGCGGCGATTTCATCCTCAGCGAATTGCGCGGCAAGCCTTCTCTAAGCGGCCGCCTAGAACTCTGCCACTCCGACCTCAACCGGTTTCTCGCCTCCGCCGCGCCTCCCCCGGCGTCCGAGGCGCGGCAAACATGAGCCGCGGCAGCGGACGCCTCACCGGAGCCGACCGCGCAGATCGCGGCCATCGAGGCGCCGCCGCGCGCACTCGATGTGCAAGCAGCGCCGACTGAGACGCCGATCGATTTCTCCGGCCTTCAGGCGATCAACGCTGATCTCGAATTGGTGACGGCCGCTGTTCTCGTGCAGCACATGCGCATTGATCGCGCGCGGCTGAATCTCGTCATCAACGACGGCTATATGGCCGCCACGCTCCATAACCTCACGCTCTATGGCGGCTCGGGCAGGGGGCGTTTCGAGATCGACGCGCGCGGCGCCGGCGTCCGCATCGCACCCGAACTGGCGTTCGACAATCTTGAAGCACGCCCGTTCCTCACCGACGCGATAAACTTTTCCAACATCGAGGGACGCGCCGAACTGACGCTCAACATCCGCGCGCAAGGCCGCACCCAGCGCGAACTCCTGAGCAGTGTCGACGGGCGGGCGCATCTGGAAGTGGTTTCCGGCACGCTGCACGGCGTCGATCTCGGCGGCGTCGCCACAACCATCCGTAACGCGTTGCGCGGCGAACTGATTGCGCCGGAGGCTGAGACTGACTTCCAAGGCATGTCCGCCACCTTCGCGATCGCGGATGGCGTGCTCGCGAGCGACGATCTGTCGTTCAACACGCCCGATCTGCGCATACCCGGTATTGGCGTGATCGACGTGCCCGGCCGGCGCCTCGATCTGCGCTTGGCCCCGCAATCGCCGCGCGGCGGCATCGCCGTCCCGTTCTCGATCCGCGGCCCTTGGGGAGAATTCTCTTACGCCAGCGATCTCAACGGCGTGACGCAGCGGGAGATCTTGCCGCGGGTGCGGGCGGTGGAGGCGGCGTCGCGGCGGAACTGAAAAATGGTGCCTGGGGCCGGAATCGAACCAGCGACACGGGGATTTTCAACGCGCTCCCGCGGCTCGATC